>NZ_JBFULJ010000243.1:0-4963 GCF_056400385.1 Priestia sp. P5_B4 | reverse complement strand
CCAATCGTTGTATGACTGACTTGATAAGCAACAGGATCTCCTAACGGGCTTTTTTGAAGCACTTTGATAATTGCTCCTGGAATAAATCCTAAATCTAACAAGCGTCGCTTTAAGGCACCTTCGATTTCGATTCGCTCTAGCTGTACCGTTTCACCTGTCGTAAATGTAGACAATGGATAATTATTTACACTAGCCATCTATTTTTCGTCCCTTCTCATTTTTTACCTAAGGTTATGTTTTTTTCACCAGACCAACTTTTAAGGTAAAAAAAATATGCTCGTTGATTTTTAATAAGGTATTCTGCTGGTGCAGAAAAATGAACATGTCAGCATCATTTATTTAAAATTTTCAGTTTTTACTTGTCATGATACCGAAAGTTTACCACAGGAAACTTTTTTAGTCTAGGGTAAAATACTGTGTTTTTTCTTATTTCTACTGAAGGCATAAAGTGCGCCGGCTATTTTATTTAATCATTTAATAAGAGGAATCAAGTCGAAAAATAATTTAGTAAACACGAATTAACAAAAGTGAAAAACTGTAAAAATATGCTATACTAGTGAATGGGTTTTTTTTGAAAATAAAGTATTGATTAGCTTTAAAACCTCAAAAAATCACTTTAGGGGGCTTTTATGAAAAAGTTCAAAAGAGTTAGCGCAGTTGTTTTAGGTTTGGCTTTGTTATTCTCACCGCTTGCTCCGCAAACAGTTGCAGAAGCAAAAGTCGTGTGGGGGAATCAGGAACTGGTTAAAGGGCAAATAGGACGCGTTACCGTTTTAAAGAACACGAATCTTTACAACATTAAAAACAACAAGTTAGTAGCGGCTAGAAAAGTGACAAAAGGGCAAGTATTCCGCGTGTATTCTGAGTCCAGCAAATTTGGTGGTCTGTATGGGGTATCAAAGGGTACCTATGCTCAGAAGTCATCAAGTATTAAGTATGAAAAAGCACCTAGTGACAAAATTCAAGCACTAGGAGTAACGGTTACGAAGAAATCTTTAGCAAGCAACATTAGCTATCCGCAGGTATCCGGCCTTATCAATAAACCATTTGAGGCTAGCTATAATCGAAAGTTTTTAAACATTGCGAAAGAAGCACAAAAAGAACACAACGAGCTAAAAGAACAAGAAAAGGAAGACCGCAAAAACGGCTGGGCACCAGGTCCTTATTCTCGTAATATGACATACTCTGTACCTTACAACCAAGATAATATTTTAAGTGTTGCTATTACGAATGATGCATACGCTGGCGGCGCTCACGGCAACGCTTGGATTGATACTTATAATTACGATTTATTGAAAGCTCGACAAATTAGCTTGAARGATATTATTAACAACAACACTAAGTTGAATAAAGTTAATAACTATATTCGTAATGAAATGATTGCTCGCAATAAAAAAGGTGCTCAGTTCTGGGTTAATGAATTTAAGTCTGTAAACTTAAAAGAAGATCAGTTTTACTACACAAGTAGCGGCATTGCCATTATATTTGGTGAGTATGAGTACGGCCCTTATTCTAACGGCATTCATACGTTTAAAATCCCGTCCAGCGTTTATAAATAAGATAATCGTATAAAACAAAAAAGAAGCTTACGAATCATCAGTTCATAAGCTTCTTTTTCTTTTTTTCTGCAAAATAAGCGGAGCAAAAAAGAAAGGTTATTCCTAATCCCCTTCCCTTTTACCATCATTTTTTCGGATATTGCAGAAAATCAAATTATACAGCCATGGAAGAACTCAGGGCTGCCTACATTACGCTGCTAATAGCCGAGGAAAACTGCTTTTCGAGGTATTTTTATAGGGTTTGAAAAAGTGAAATGGTCAGAACTAACGTCAGCAAGGAGCCTGCGGATGTTAACATCATTATTTTTCGGTTACTCTGATTCTTTTCAGGTTTTAAAAACTCTTGAATGGCTGCAAACCAGACAACAAAAGTGATTAAAGAAAGTATCCCCATAGACATACGAGCCTCTCCATTCATATATATATTTAAATTTTTAACACATCTAATCAACAAACTTTCCAGACCAAGTTACTAAAATAAATGCCACTCCTTATCCAATATTAACATAAAATTCCACAACCCTTTAATGCATTGTGTAAAACCACAATATTTTAAAAAACAGGCCCTTTATAAAACACTCTTTTGAACTAAAAATTGACATACAGCTGTCTTTGTCTATTCTCCTTTTTACAAATGATATACTTATTTATAGAAAAATTTCTCAAAGCTCACCCAGTACTTACCCTATCGTCAGAGAAAGAAAGCTTACATTGTGAGGAGGAAACGAAATGATTAAAAAATTAGACCATTTTGTGCTAACGGTAAAAGACATTGAAAAAACGACTCACTTTTATACGGTTATTTTAGGCATGAAAAAAGAAACGTTCGGAGAAGGAAGAATAGCGCTTCGTTTTGGTGAACAAAAAATAAACTTACATCAAGCGGGCCATGAATTTGAGCCAAAAGCAAAGCATCCTCTTCCCGGCTCTGCTGATTTATGTTTTATCACAGAAGAAAAAATCGAAAGCGTAATTAGTCATTTACAAAAACATGATATAGAAATTGAAGAAGGACCCGTCAAACGAACAGGTGCTGTAGGCCCTATTGTTTCTGTTTATATTAGAGATCCTGATTACAATTTGATTGAGCTATCGAACTACTTAGATTAAAGCCATCTTACTAAAAAAGAGAATGCACGAGGCATTCTCTTTTACATGGCTATATAAGCCCCTTCTGCAACTATAAGCTTTACTCTTTAGACTTACCTACCTCTACTTTTTTCGTAAACATTTTCATGTCACCGTCTACCGTCACGTGAGCGGTAATCATATATTCGCCGTCTTCTTTAAACGTATAGTCCGTGCTGTATACACCTTTTCCTTCGTGCGGTGCTTTTGTCATTTCTTGATTGATATAGCCTTCTTTTTCAACTTGGAACTGTACGTCATCGGCGTTTTCCACTTTTTTATCTCCTTGTGTCACAAGGACTTTAAGCTTGACTTGTTCATTTGCTTGAATTGATTCCGGTACTTCAATCGTTCCTTTTACTTCTTTTGAACTTGAATCATTTCCTTTTGAACAGCCTACTATAGCTATCATTAAAACAAATAATACGATGCTGAGTTTTTTCATTATGTTGTTCTCCTTTGTTATGTAAATGTGAAGTCTTCCTGCAATTTCATATTATACTCATTTATCCGGTAAAAAGAGAAAAAGTGCTTATTGTCCACATAAAGTTCTTATTTCTACAGTAGCTTTTGCATCTTTTCATTTCTCTACTCGCCCTTCGCTTCACAAAAAAAGCTGAAAAAGCTTATTGCCTTCTCCAGCTTTGCCTTTATCTTTGCGGTTCTTCTAACGTGTACGATGAGAGGGCGTTTTCTACCCATCGCACAAAATCCTTGCTTGCTCCCCAATCAATATTTAATATCCCTTCTGCGCTTCCTGAAGGAATACACTTTACTTTGTTTGGACCGGACACATTTTCTAAAATAATCGTTAGTGATCCCCTGCCGCCGGTGCGGAAAAAATAGCGTTCAAACACAAGCGTACACATCTGCTTGCCATCTCCGAGATCATAATATTCCTTGTATAATAAGTCACTTTCCGAATTATTTGCATTCACAAGCTTTTTTGCTCCATCAAAAGGAAGCAGCGTCGTTTTAAACTCAATTACTTTTTCCATCACTCAAGCCCCTTTCTATCGCAACAGATATGTACTACTTCTCTTTTTCCCACTAAAAAACCTGCCGCTTCTCTTTATGTACAATCAATATGGTACAATAGAAGAAAAAGAATTGTTTGAACGGAAAAAGGAGCATACAACCTCTATGAATACACGAGATCAACTTATCCAAAATGTGGTTTCAACGATGCGAAACCAAACGAAAAAAATGCAGCTATCGGTTATCCCCACTTTAAAATCATATATTCCTTTAAATGAATTTTTAGCGCTTCGCCTGCTGTATAAAGAAGGCAATCATATCGTTTCTGAGATTGCAGAGCATATGCACATCTCAAACAGCAGCATGACGTGCGTCAGCGACCGCCTCATGGAAAGAGAATTTGTCACGCGCGTACGCAGTCAAAAAGACCGCCGCGTTGTCTACTTATCCATTACGGATAAAGGAAAAGCGTTTGCAGAAGAAATGGAAAAAGTACTCACCAAAGAATATGGTGAAAAGCTTAGCCATTTTACGGATGAAGAATTACAAACGTTTCTTCGCTTGTTAAATAAAATGGATATCTAATAAAAAACCAGATGCACGCTAAGCAGGCATCTGGTTTTTATTTTGTTATTTGTTGTTCACCTTCAAATTAAAGGCGTCTGAGGTTAAGTCTTTTGACGTTTCTCTTTTTCCGTCGTAAATATACGGAATAAACCGAAGCATAGTCACGTCTTTATCATTTCGGTACTCTTCGTCCATCTCTAGCACCTTGTTTGTTCCTCCTCCACTGCCGCCTTCAAAGAGGTCTCTTCCATTTTGATCTTTAACAGTAACACCGACTTGTGTACCAATTTGCGCATTTCCTTTTGACGATGTAAACGTATAGTGCAGCTTAATCGAAACAGGGGATACGCGAACTTCTTTAATAGACAATACGCCTTCTATTCCTTTTTCATTAATCGGAATTTCTTTATTTAACGGATACACTTTTGTATCAGCGATGATTTTTGAGCCGTTTACGCTTGTATGAACCGTCCAATTTCCTTTAATTTCTCCGTAGGAATCCCGGTAGTTCCCGCTTTTCGTCTGAGCAGGATTCTTTTCAAATTCTAGACTTGTGAACTGCGCGCTGATTTGATAGTTTTTATTTGGATCAATATGATCTAGCACATTGTAGCCTTCCACATCGATTTTCCCGTCTCCGTTCGTGTCCGCTTGCGTTAGTTTTAAAGCGTACAGATAGTTCCAGCTTCCGTCTTTGTTTTTGATTGGTTCCTCTCTGATACTGGAAGCCG
>NZ_JBFULJ010000242.1:0-6900 GCF_056400385.1 Priestia sp. P5_B4 | reverse complement strand
GAGTATAGATTAGCTAGCAACTTGCTCACTAAATATGCAAAAAAGAGATTGAGACATAACTACATCCATCTAATCCGAAGACGAACAAATGGGAGTAATGAGCTGGTATCGATCACTTGTGACACCGCTGTTGATTTCCATGTAAGCCTTCGCTTTCCACGGGCGACCGATGAGCCTCCTCGTCGATTACGGGCCTGCGGGGTCTCATCACTTCCTCTTTTCCCTCAGGAGTCTTCGCCTTCCTCTCCAATCAACAGCTAGAAGTAACTAACTAGATGAAACCTACGTTCACTACAACAATGAAAAAATCCGAACGATTCATCGTTCGGATTTTCCTGCAACTAAAATATTTTCAGCTTATTTCTTTAATTTAACACCGTAATTTTCACTGTACGACGTCCAAATGCTTTTGCAGCTGACTCGGAAGGTACTAATACGTCAATTCGATATCCTTTAATCGCACCGCCCGTATCACCTGCTGTTGCCACTCCGTATCCTTCTACGTATACTTTTGAACCTAATGGAATAACGGATGGATCTACCGCAATAATTTTATGAGTGCCTGAACTCACATTTTGTCCAGTGGCTGTTACGCCGCTACACCCTGCACAATTAGCTGTATAAGCTGTTGCTTCTACATACATTTCTTTTCCAGAATGCTTTTGTGTGCTTTCTTCTTTTTTCGTTTCTTTTGCTTCTGAAGAAACGGTTGCTTTCTTCTCTGTAGCTGCAGCTGTTTTTACTTCTTGTTTTGGCTCTGTTTTTACTTCTTTTTTAGCTGTTGCCAGTTCAGCTTGACGCTTTGCTTCTGCATCAGCCTCAGCCTTTTCAGCTGCCTGCTGTTTTGCCACTTGCTCAGCTTGCTTTTGAGCTGCTTCTTTTTCTTTTGCAATCTTATCTTGAATGCCTGTTAATTCAGACTGAAGGTTTGCTTTTTCTGAAGAAGCTGCATCAATTTCATTTACGACCGTGCTGTACTTTTCTTGCATAGTTGTTAACGTTGCTGTTTGTTTGGCAACGTTTTTATCTAATTCAGCTTGTTTAGCCGCTAAGCTACCTTTTGCTGCTTCTAATACTTTTTCTTGCTTATCAATTTCTTTTTTATCTTTTTCAATTTGATCTAAATCATTTTGATGCTGCTTTAAAATATCATTATCTGCTGACAATAACGTTGTGACAGCACCCATACGTGCAACAAAATCTCCAAAGTTATCAGCATTCATTAATGTATCAATAACAACGCTTGTTTTATCGTCTTGCTGTAAAGCAACTAATCGATTTTCAATAATATCTTTACGACTTAACACTTTTTCCTGAAGCAAAACGATTTCTTTTTTCTTTTTCTCAATCATTTTGTTCGCTTCTGAAATCTGCTTTTCAGTCGATGCTAACTCTTTTTTATTGCTAGAAATTACTGTATGTAATGAATTTAATTGTGATTGAATGTTTTGAACATCTGAATTGATAGACTGTTTCTCTTTCTCTTTTTGCTGAACAGCCTTTTCTGTTTCTTTAATTTTATTTTCAGTACTCTGGAGCGCTTCTTCATTCGATTGGGCGTGAGTCTCTGTGATGCCGGTCATGAAGAAAATTCCTGTGACTGCTGCAAGAGTCATACGCTTAAAAATTTTCATAAAGTAATAGTCCCCTTTCCTCATAGACATAGTTATACCATAAAAAACTATCTGTTTATGTTACAATACAGTTAAAAGTTTCCCATAATCTGTATAACCAAGAATCTCTTTCTGGGAATTCATCACCAAAATCCCTTGATAGAGAGGTTTACTGTTTATTAAAAAAGATATATTTTTGTCATAAACAGGGCAAAATCACTCTTTAAAAATAGAAATAAACGCTTATTATTACAGGTATATTACAAATTTTTCACAGAAAATTATGTGTTTTAGCGTCTTTTAGCTCCTAATGCCATTTCATCATTATGAGCAAATACGGCTTTGATACCAGGATTTCCTTGAAGAACATTCTCCATAACGTTTAAGCCTTTTGTACGGTCAAAATCAGCCGACTGTTTAGCCGTAATATCTAGCTTTTGATCCGCAACGTTGTGGAACCCTTTTCCTCGCTCACGAGTTGCTGAAGCTCCCGGCACGCCTTCAAGTTCTGCTACTTGAGCTTTTTCCCCTACTTTTTTCACAATGTAATCAGCAGCCATTTGACCACCTTTTACATTATCTGAAGCTACTAGGGTTTCTACTTTTCCTTTTTCTGCTGAACGATCTAGTGTAATAACTGGAATCCCTACATTATTAGCCGATTGTACAGCTGTTGAAATAGCAGCTGAATCCGTTGGGTTAATAAGTAGAATGTTAACACCTTGCTGCATTAAATCTTCTACATCGTTAATTTGTTTTGCTGAATCATTTTGAGCATCTACTACAACTACTTCCATGCCCAGTTTTTTTGCTTCTTTTTGTACCCCTTCTTTTAGCGAAACAAAGAACGGATTGTTTAATGTAGAAACGGATAAACCAATTTTAATATCTTTTAAATTTTTACTTTCAGATGGTTTCGCCCACTCAGGAGGCTGAAGTGAACAAGCCCCTAACAGTAATAATGAAAATGATAATAGCACGAGCCAAATTTTCTTCATGTTTTTCCCTCCTAAGCTGACTTTTTGCGATCAATTAATACCGCGATTAAAATAACAATTCCTTTTACGACCATTTGGTAAAAGGACGAAACGCCGAGTAAGTTTAAGCCGTTGTTTAACGTTCCGATAATCAGCGCACCAATTAACGTTCCAACAATGCGTCCACGTCCTCCAGAAAGGCTTGTTCCACCCAGTACTACTGCAGCGATAGCATCTAACTCGTAAGACGTACCTGCCGTTGGCTGAGCAGAGTTCAAACGAGAAGTCAAAATCGCTCCTGATAGCGCTGCCAATAATCCTGCTAGCGAGTAGATCATAACCTTAACTTTTGGTACTTTAATTCCTGAAATAAATGCTGCTTTTTCATTTCCTCCGATTGCATATGTTCTACGGCCAAACGGCGTTTTATGCAAAATCACCCATAGGACAGCAAATGCTAGTACCATCGTAATTGCCGGAACAGGAATACCTAGAAAATAGCCGCGGYCAAATAACTGGAAGTAATAGTTTTCGCCTAACCCCGTAATCGGATTTCCATCTGTATAAACAAGCGTTAACCCTCTAAAAATTGTCATCGTCGCTAGCGTTGCAATAAACGGCGCCATTTTTCCTTTTGTAATAAGCAAGCCGTTAATCATACCCATTACAGCTCCTAACACACATCCTATTAAAATAGCTAAAATAGGATCTACACCTGACACAATCATACCTGCCATTAACGCACTTGATAAAGCAAGTATAGAGCCAACCGATAAATCAATTCCGCCTGTTAAAATGACAAACGTCATACCGAATGCAATTAAGGCATTAATGGCTACTTGACGCAGCAAGTTTAAAATATTTAAAGGTTCTAAAAAGCTTGGATTTAAAATCGATACAATGACAATAAGAATAAATAGACCTAGTAACGGACCTAGCTTTTGCATCACGTTATCAACGCGATTTTCTTTTATCGCTGTGTTTGCTTTCATTTTACTGACCTCCTGTTGCAAATGTCATAATTTTTTCTTGAGTTGCTTCTTCACTTGTCAGTTCACCTGTTATTTTTCCTTCATGTACAACCAAAATGCGATCGCTCATGCCCAGTACCTCTGGAAGCTCTGAAGACACCATGATAATAGCCACGCCTCTATCTGTCAGTTCATTCATAAGCTGATAAATTTCACGCTTTGCCCCGACGTCAACTCCTCGAGTTGGTTCATCTAAAATCAGCACTTTTGGTCCAATGCCAATCCACTTGGCAATAACTACTTTTTGCTGATTTCCTCCCGATAAGTTACCCGCACTCGTCTCAGACGACTCAGTTTTGATCGTTAAACGTTTAATGAGTAAATCTACAAATTGCTGCTCGCTTTTTTGTTCAATAAAGCCTTTTGGCGAAAAGCTGAATAGACTTGGAAGCGCAATATTTTCTCGAATAGAAAAATCCAGGACGAGCCCTTCTGTTTTACGATCTTCTGTAATGAACCCGAGACCTAATTTAATGGCTTGGTCGGGCTTTGTGATACTGACCCGTTTGCCATTTAATATAATTTCGCCTTTTTCTAACGGATCAAGCCCGAAGATAGCGCGCATAATTTCGGTTCTGCCAGCTCCCATTAGCCCCGCAACACCGACAATTTCTCCTGATCGCACTGAAAAATGAACGTCTTGAAATACACCTTTTCTCTCCAAGCCTTTTGCTTCAAATACAACGTCTCCCTTAGGAGATGTCCTAGCAGGAAATCGATCCGTTAGCTCYCTTCCTACCATTTTGCGAACAACATCATCGAAGCTGGTTTCTGGAATCGGCTTTTTGTCTACCGTCTGTCCGTCACGCATGACCGTAATGGAATCACAAATAGCGAAAATCTCTTCCATACGATGTGAAATATAGACAATCGATACACCTTGTTTTCGCAGCGCATTAATTACGTCAAATAACTTTTGAATTTCTCTTTCAGTAAGCGCTGCGGTTGGCTCATCCATGATAATGACCTTTGCATTCGTCATCAGCGCTTTGGCTATCTCAATCATTTGCTGCTGTCCGACAGAACAAAGTCCCGCTTCTTGATCAAGAGGAATGGTCACAGCTAATTTTTCAAACTGCTTCTTTGCTAACGCTTTCATTTCTTTTGTTTTTAAAAAACCTAAAGGCGTTTTTAATTCTTTGCCGATAAATAAGTTCTCAAGCACCGTCATTTCAGGCCAAACGTTCAGCTCTTGATGAATAAAGGTAACTCCGTTTTGTTCTGCTTCTTTTGGGTTTTGAAAATACGTCTCTTTGCCATCAATCAGAATCTGCCCTTCATCTTTTTTATGAAGGCCGGTTAAAATATTCATCAGCGTAGATTTCCCCGCTCCATTTTCCCCCATTAGTGCGTGAACTTCACCTTCATGTAATTCAAAATCCACGCCCCTTAGTACACGGTTTGCTCCAAAGGCTTTATGAATCCCTCTCATTGCAATATGCATGCTGTTCACCTCTTTTAAAAAATAACTCCCGCTTGTAAAATGCAGTTTGCATAAGGAGTTGCTTCTCCTGTACGAATCACAACTTTCGCTTTGCTTGTCAGCATTTTTAATTGTTCATGCGATACTTCTTCTACTAAGATGTTTTGCTTCTCCATCAACTCGTAAGCCTTTTGATTTCTTTCTTTCATTTCAGAAGCAATCACTATTTTTTCTGTAGCCATATCTTCTAACACAGCTACTACTACATCTTTAAAGCTAGGCACCCCTAGCTTTAAAGATAAATCAATTTTAGGCACGTCACTCGGAACAGGTAACCCTGCATCTGCAATGACAATAGTGTCTGTATGACCTAGATCTGTTAGTATTTTCGTAATATGACTGTTAATCATTCCGTGACGTTTCATTTACAGACTCTCCTCCACTTCTTTGCGAGTCGGCATACCGCCTTGCGCACCAAATTTAGTGACGGATAGCGAAGCTGCGCGATTAGCAAACTGAATTCCTTTTTCAAAACCCATTCCTTCGGCAAGTGCCACAGCAAGCGCTGCGTTAAATGTATCTCCTGCTCCTGTTGTATCAATCGTTTCTACTTGATAAGAAGGAACCAATACTTCTTTCTTGCCGTTAAAATAGCGCACACCTTGTTTTCCTTCTGTAATAAACAATTTATTTGGATACTGTTTTAATACTTCTTCTTTTTCTTTTCCTTCAAATAAAAGCTCTGCTTCATGTTCATTTGGAGTGATGTAAGAAACTTGTTCAATCACTTCTGCTTTTAATGGTCTTGCAGGCGCCGGATTTAACAAAAGCGGTACTTTAAGTTCCTGACAAAGCTCAGCAACATATTCAACCGTTTCTTCTGGAATCTCTTGCTGAATAAGTACGATATCCGCTTCTTTAATTTTTTCTTTTGCTTTTTCCACGTAGTCTGGAGTAATATAATCATTTGCTCCTTTGACAACTACAATGCTGTTATCTCCTTCAGCGAGTATAATGTGCGCTGTTCCGCTATCTGAATCTGTAACCGGTTTCACATTTTTCACGGATACACCGTTTGATTTGAAATTCTCCAGAATTGCTTTTCCGTAATGATCTTCGCCCACACACCCAATCATACTCACATCAGCTCCAAGACGGGCTGCTGCAACAGCTTGGTTCGCTCCTTTTCCTCCGGGAACAGTTTTGAATGATTCTCCTAACACTGTTTCTCCAGCTCCAGGACGAATATTTGATGTTACTACTAAATCCATTGATGAACTTCCAATCACAGTTACTTTAGCCATGTTCCTCAACCTTTCGTGTCGTATTTCGTTCAATAAACGTAACGGGTAGTTGTACTTGCTTTTGAATTAAAGGTTCTTTCTTAATGCATTTTATTAACAGACCTGCTGCTTGCTTGCCCATTTCATAAGCAGGCTGACGAATTGTAGACAGCGCTGGAAACGAAAAGCGGCTTTGCGGAATATCATCAAAACCAATTACTTGTAGATCATCAGGCACGCTTTTTTCTAATCGAAACGCCTCGTGTAAAACGGCTGTGGCTACAATGTCATTACTTGCAATAATCCCGTCCGTTTCAGGGTACTTTTGAAAGATTTCCTTTGCCCATTTCTGCGCATCGTCAAACGCTAGAGAATTTGTATTTAATACGTAAAAGTCTACATCAGACTGACTCAAAACAGACAGAGAGCCTTGAAAGCGTTCCTGGGCAGGCTTTACATTTACTGGACCTTTGATAAGTGTAATTCTTTTACTTCCTCTTTTGATTATTTCTTCTGCAGCAATTTTCCCACCCTCAAAACCATCAGCATAAACGGATGGATACTGTTCAGAAC
>NZ_JBFULJ010000241.1:0-5000 GCF_056400385.1 Priestia sp. P5_B4 | reverse complement strand
GTCCAAGCAAGAATATAATTCAATGTGACAGCCCTCTATCAGGTGTTCTTCAATATAAGTAAACAACTCTCTTATTGATTTAGAATGTGCATCACAAGATACTTCGTAGATATATGGCAAGGTGAATGCGTGCTCTATGTCACTGTACCCGTCGGTTAAGTGATTGATACTAATACCGTACGCATCTTCTTCTTTCTCGTAGATTGTAATTAGCTTATCTTTCTTTTGATTTTKATTAAAAGGAGAAACTTCGGATAAAGGGACCCGCGTTTCTTTTGTGCCAAAGCTTCCTGTAGGCAATTCATAAGGAGAACCTATATAATGATGTATCGTCATATTGGTCACTTCGCTTTCTCTTTGCTTATGTAAAATACTATTATTCTATCACTCTTATTAAGATTACATACAAATACAAGAAAAATATGTATAATAAAACCAGGAGGTGACAACATGAAGAAACTACTGTCTTTTCTATTTCTAGCCGCTCTTTATTTGTATGACTCTTCATACAATCATACTGCTTTTTTACATAAACCGGTTGTTTCTGCGTTTTTATATGTAGCTGCTATTTTAATTTGTGCGCTATTATTTGTAAATGTAAAAAGAGATAAAGCTGTTTAAGCAAGGAGATYACTATGAGCTATAAAATCGTATTCTTTGACGTGGACGGAACTCTTACTCATCACGAAAACGGGATTATTTCCACCAAAACTCGAGAGATTGTAAAAAGCTTAAAAGATAAAGGAATAAAAGTTGTTGCCGCAACAGGCAGACCTTTGTCTCTCTGTGAAGAAATTAAAGAATTAGGCATAGATACGCTTATTACCGCAAACGGATCGTTTACTGTACATAATGAAGAAGTCATTCATAAGCTGTCCATGGACAAGCACGTCGCGCGCGAAGTCTTTGAATACGYAGCCTCGCAAAATCACGGTCTTTCATTTTATACAAAAGAGCTCAGCATGAATGGAATTAAAGATGATAATATTTTAAAAGCCCTGAAGGAAACATTATCGCTCAGTGAATATCCTCAAATTAATGAGCGTATTTATGACGAAGATATTTATTTAATGTGTCTGTATGGTGATGATAAAACCGTTGACCAGTATACGCAGCGATTTCCTCAGTTACTATTTAAAAGATGGCACCCTTTTGTCGTAAGTGTTCTTCAAGAAGAAATTACAAAATCGGTAGCTATCCTGAAGGTCTTAGACTATTTTAACATCGATCAATCCGAGGCTATCGCATTCGGAGACGGAGAAAATGACATCGATATGGTAGAATTAGCCGGCCTTGGAATTGCGATGGGCAACGGATCTGATAAGTTAAAAAACGCCGCTGGTTTTGTCACAAAGAAATCGGGTGAAGACGGGATTGAGTTTGCCCTTAAAAAATTTAAAGTCCTATAGAAAAGTGGCACGCCTAGACAACTTATCTAAGCGTGCTTTTTTCTTTCCATAAATGTTTCAGGATGTAGCTCCTGCGATTGAATGACAATGGCTGTCATGCCGGTTTCACTTCCCGACGTATGCCACTCTCCTTTTTCCCACAGTACTGCTTCTCCACGTTTAATGGGTATTCGTTTTTGATTCTCTMCTGTTACCCATCCTTCACCTTCGACTACGATAAATAGCTGAGGTATAGGCGCTTCGTGATATCCTACTGTTCCTTCTCCTTCTATATACATATAGCCGATCGTAGCTGCTTCATTTGTTCGTGCCATTTTTACGTAAGTGGCTAAATGCGACTGATATTTTTCTACTTTTTTGCCATGTTCTTTACTGAATTTGTAGATTTTCAATGTGCATACCCTCTTTGTTTATTACGTTTTCTTATTTATTTTTATTGCGTTTAAGATACTCGGGCGGAGAAACATACTCAACAAGTAAAGCACCGTCTAGCTGATCACGCGGTACAAATAAAGTTGGCATGGTACCACTTTCTAGAAAGATAGTTTTAGTGAATATCCACTTGTTTCCTGAAGTTTTTTCAAGCTGTGAAAAATCTGTAAATAAAGCTGGTGACTGCACTTGATGCATATAGTCCTCCAGACTTTTTTTAGGCGGGTTCTCTATTTTATATGGCTGTCCCGTGTCCGTATGTATTTCACCTTCATACATAAATAACCCTAAGTAATAAGACTGTTCTTTTATTTCATTAGAAACGATTGCTCCTAGTGGTTCAAAGCCTGTAAACGTTTTATATTGTTTGAAAATATGAAGGTTATGTGCCCAGATAATAATCTTTTCATTAGGGTACAGTTCTTGACAAATCCATTCTAAATTTTCCTTCATTCGTTTTTCTCTTAGTTTTTTATACGTCCGGTGATTATGGTGAATATAATTGATAAAATACAAACGGTTTTGCAGGCATCGAATAATTATTTTAACTTTACATACAAGCTCTTGATTTTCAAGATGCAAAACGTATTCTTCAAGTAGATAAGCTTCTAAATCTCCTATTACTACGCTTGCTTTTTCTTTAAACTCTGCAAACTCACGTAACATTTCTGCTGGAACTTTTTTTCTTCTCGCTTTATATTGYCCTAGTTGGTAATACCATTTATACACGCCTGCTTCAATGTATTCTATCTTTTCTATCATGTCTTCAGACACTACGGAACTCAGCTGCTGAACGAATTTCAAGAAAAGGTCAGGATTAGAAGAGGGATTAATATCTATTCCTATTAAACTTAAATCTGATTTTTTCATTAGCTGAAACAAAGACAGATTTTCTTTTGTTGCCCATAAAGAATAAATCGCGTTTTTTAAAAAGTCTTCATCTGTAAACTCCTCCTTTAACTCATTAGCGCTGAAGCATTCGGCTAAGCCGCTTTCAAATGTCAGTACGGTAAAATTCATTTCTTTATGTAGAAATTCTATTATTTTTGACTTCATCATATTATGTTCTCTTATGTTGTGACCGTTTTCCCCTAACCACACAATTCTCTTATCTTTTACTATATGACGGAGAAATTCAAACTCTTCAGGCATACATTCAGTTGGTTCTCTTAATTGGATTGAGTTTTCAGCTAGCCACTCCACAGAGTTTAAATACTTCTCTTTTCCTCTAAAAAAAATTCCCATACCCTATCCTCATCCTCCTTTACTACATTACCTATTACTTCCATCTTACTAAAATACATCTAACACTTCACTATTTATGTCCAGTAACTGATCATTAGCAAAAAGACCTTATATATCTATAAGGTCCTAGCTTTCTAGAATCTTAGATTAATCCCTTCTGAGCTTTCTCTACACGTTCTTTGACTATTTTTTTAAACGCATGAGGATCATCTACCCGAATGGCGACCTGCTGGTATTTCTTTTTGATTCCCATAAAAAGCGTTGCTTCAATTGGAGACTTTAATGTTAGTAAAAGATCAGGATAAACTTTTTCAAAATCGCGTGCGATAAATTCAATCGTGGTATTAGGGATTTTTTGTTGGAGGATGTGAGCGTCTTCTGCTATTTCTTCAATATCTTTAAAAGAGATTTCCATACGCTTAGCTAAGCCAAACGAAATGTATATACGATCGTCTTCCACTTGTAAAGGGTTAAGCCTTAATGCTTGAATGTCTCCTAAAAAGAAAACAATGCTATAAATATTAAGGATCAGTAAAACGACTGAAAGAATGATAGACGTATTGTGCAGCAGCCAGTGAAGACCTAATGTTTCAATGACAATCGCATGAATAATCATAATTTGAAACGTAATAAAACTAGAGCGTTTATACAGAGTAAACGTATTCCCTTCAGTATTCGGCTGCTTCTTCCACGTTCCAAACGCATAGTAAAACATCAGCATTTCTGAACAAAGGATGTGTATAAAAGTTTGTTTGGAGAACTTTTCGTTTACAGCCCGCGAAAAAGAAAATAAAAGCGGCAAAGAGCTTGATTTGATCCTTCTTAAAATAAACGGTACGTTTTTAACTAGCATAAACAACAGTGAAAGTTCAAACAAAATAAGTAGTCCTTCTATGCCAACTCCTAGCCACATAACCGACTGAAAAGAAGCCAAGTATTCACTTGGAATGATAAAACGCGCAGCAATAAGACCTGTGGCCATTAATACGATAAAATATTTCACGCTAAACTTACGTTGCCAGGCTAAAAACAAGAGCGGAGCGACAAGGCTTAAATCTAAAATAGAACCTACTACCACTCCGGTTAGATTAGCAGGCAACGACTGAAGTCCAAAAGAAGAATGATATAACACATAATTCGAGCTTATCACTAATAACAACAAGAAAAGAGCAACAAAAGAAACTGTTTTTTTATGAAGAACCAAACAACCCACCTCACTTTTAGTTAGTGAAACGCAAAAATTCCTGTTACTTCCATTTTACCAATGGAGTTGATTTAAGTCACTTTATAACATGACTTTGTGTTATAAAATCAATTTAAAGATATCCACTCTTCTATAGCGATTCTCACATACAAATAATTTACAATGTAAAAAGAATTTGACATTTTCGGAACTGATGCTACAATAATAAATGTAAAATACTTTTTACATTTATTATAAGGAGGAGTAAAATGGATTGGGTTAAAATTGTGTATTCATTCATACTGTTAGTTTGCGGAATTTTGATTTTTGTTTCATCATCTTCGCGAAAAGGTGATGAAAGGAAGAAGTTTATCAGCACGAAGGCTCAATCATACGCATTTGTGGTAGTTATAGGTATGCTTATTTTAGAAGTTATAGAGTCCATTTATCGGACTTTTCAAGGGAAAAGTTCTTATGATGGGATTGGCATTTCGCCGCTAATATTTCTGACGATGATTTCAGTTATATATTTAATAACGTTTCTCACGTACAGAAAAAAATACGGTGATTAAATGAACGATCACAAGTAAGAAATAAAGAAATTGAGCTCATATTTTCTGGTGAAACGATAAATATAACCTCACTTTATAATTAGCTTTTAATACAGCCTMTAGATGACATCCGACAGTAAATGAGCTTGTTATAAGTGCTTTTAAAAGTAATTACTAGAC
>NZ_JBFULJ010000240.1:0-5064 GCF_056400385.1 Priestia sp. P5_B4 | reverse complement strand
GCAAACTACAGCTTTATCTTTTGCTACAGCTCTGTTAGTAGGTGCTGGATCTCAAACATGGGCTGCTGAAAGCAATCATAAAGATACCAACAATAATTATGGAGTTTCCCATATTACGCGTGATAACATGCTGAAAATTCCTCAGCAGCAAAAAAGCGAACAGTTTAAAGTTCCAGCTTTTGATAAATCAACAATCAAAAATATTGCCTCTGCAAAAGGGTACGATAAATCGGGCAATTTAATTGATTTAGACGTATGGGACAGCTGGCCTCTGCAAAATGCTGACGGAACAGTAGCCAACTATCATGGTTACCAAGTTGTATTTGCACTAGCAGGTGATCCGAAAGATGCTGATGATACATCTATTTATGTGTTTTATCAAAAAATCGGTGAAGATTCGATTGACAGTTGGAAAAATGCAGGAAGAGTGTTCAAAGACAGTGACAAGTTTGTACCGAATGATGCTCATTTGAAAAAGCAAACACAAGAATGGTCAGGATCTGCTACTTTAACATCAGACGGAAAAATACGCTTATTCTATACTAACTTTTCAGGTACAAACTATGGAAAACAAACCTTAACAACGGCTCAAGTAAATGTATCCCAGCCAAGTGGAGATACGTTAAAAATTGAAGGTGTTGAAGATCATAAATCCATTTTTGATGGTGATGGTAAAAAGTATCAAAATATTCAGCAGTTTATTGACGAAGGCGCATATGGTTCAGGAGATAATCATACGTTGAGAGATCCTCACTATGTAGAGGATAAAGGGCATAAATACCTTGTATTTGAAGCAAACACAGGAACTGAAGATGGTTATCAAGGTGAAGATTCCATTTACAATCGAGCTTACTACGGTGGAAATAATCCATTTTTCCAATCAGAAAAAGAGAAATTACTTCAGAGCTCTAATAAAAAGAAAGCCTCTTTAGCAAACGGTGCATTAGGCATTGTTGAACTAAATAACGATTATACCTTGAAAAAAGTAATGGATCCACTGATTACTTCAAACACGGTGACAGATGAAATTGAACGCGCAAATGTATTTAAAAAAGATGGGAAATGGTACTTATTCACAGATTCTCGCGGATCTAAAATGACTATTGATGGTATCGGCCAAGATGACGTATATATGCTAGGGTACGTATCAAATACGCTGACAGGAAAATACAAGCCGCTAAATGATACAGGACTTGTTTTACATATGGACCTCGATCCTAATGACAAAACGTTTACGTATTCACATTTTGCAGTTCCACAAGTGAAAGGAGACAATGTCGTAATCACAAGTTACATGACAAATAGAGGCTTCTATTCAGAGGAACATTCTACTTTTGCTCCTAGCTTCTTGTTAAATATTAAAGGATCAAAAACAGCTGTTGTGAAAAACAGTATTTTACCACAAGGGCAATTGAGTACGGACAAATAATTTTTAAAAACGAAAGAAGATGGCGGTAACTGCTGCTGTTTTCTTTCGTTTTATTATTTAATCAAAAATGTGCTGTAAACGCAGTGCTGATTAAAATAAAAAAGCAGTGTATACATTGATAGTTATTTAAAGAAAATGAAACATTCAGACAGACTATAACTTTAAGAATGAAACCGGTTGACATGCAGGTTTGACTAACTTAATATATTTACATATAATGGTTTGAAACGTTTTCATAGATTAGTATGACATGAGGGTACTTGTAGATGAAATAGCTTGTAGTAGTAGGGAATGATCATTTCTTTGAAAGAGAAAATTCCAATCGTGAACTGAAAATAAAGAAGGTGCTTCTAATGAAACGAATTGATAAGGTATACAATCAGCTGTTGAGTAATTTTCAAGAGTTTACAGAAGTGGAACTTTTACATAAACAAGGAAGCTCAGCGATTGAAATTGCTGGACAGTTAGATTTAGAGAGATCTAATGTAAGTCTTGAACTTAACAAACTTGTCCGCATGCAAAAAGTAATCAAAATTAAAATGTTCCCCGTTCGCTACGTTCCGCTAGAGGTTGTTGAAACCATTTGCCATCAAAAGTGGGATACGAATAAGATGGAAGTAGAAAAACTAGAGCAGCTATCTAATGGAGGAAAAGAAGAAGCTCTTCCTGCTAATCCTTTTGAATTAATGATTGGAGCTACCGGAAGTTTGAAAAAATCGATTTCTCAAGCAAAAGCTGCTGTTCTTTACCCGCCTAATGGATTACATATGCTGCTATTAGGTCCCACGGGATCGGGAAAATCTCTTTTTGCAAAACGAATCTATCAATTTGCCTTATATTCAGAGCGGCTAAAAACAGATGCCCCGTTCATTACCTTTAACTGCGCTGATTATTACCATAATCCTCAATTACTTCTTTCTCAGTTATTTGGTCATAAGCAAGGGAGTTTCACCGGAGCAACTGAGAGTAAAGTAGGTTTAGTAGAACAAGCAAATGAAGGGATTCTCTTTATGGATGAAGTACACCGGCTTCCTCCCGAAGGCCAAGAAATGCTTTTTTACCTCATTGATCAAGGTACGTACAATCGCCTAGGGGAAACAGATCATAAGCGAACGTCTAAGGTATTAATTATTTGTGCTACAACTGAAAATCCCGGTTCAGCCTTACTGCAAACTTTCTTAAGAAGAATTCCGATGACTATCCATATTCCCTCATTAGAAGAGAGGTCTTTAAAAGAAAAAATTCGCCTCACCACGTTTCTTTTAGAACAAGAGGCTAAACGAATTAATAAAAAGCTAAGTGTTCACATTGATGTATTAAATGCTTTAATCCACACTGAAAAATTCGGAAATGTAGGGCAGTTAAAGTCGAATGTGCAGCTCGTTTGCGCACACGGATTTTTAAATAACCTTGATAGTAAACATATGGTGGAACTTACAGTGCGAGATCTGCCTGACGATATTAAACGAGATTGGATTTCAAATAGTAAAAATATGGAGCGTAGCAAAAAAATTTCTGAATATGTAAACCTTAAAACGATTATCTCCCCGGCTATGGAGAGCCAAGAAATAAAAATGGAGGAAGACGTATCATTTAATTTATATCAGTTAATAGAAGAAAAAGTAGATGTTTTAACAAAAGAAGGTTTATCTCAAGAAGACATCAATCAGTATATTCTTACCGACATTCATTTGAATGTTCGAAGCTTTTTTAATCAAAAAAATGGCCAGAGCTCTAATTTAATGAAATTCGTAGAAGACGATGTGATTCAGCTTACAAAAGAATTAAAACAGTTGGCTGAAAAAGAATTGAACTGTAAATTTGATCGTAGATTTATTCATTTTTTAAGTATGCATATGGAATCCTTTTTAAAACGAAAAAAACAAGTAGACGTATTAAATACAAAAGAGATAGATGAAATTCGCGAAACATATCCAAAAGAATATGCGGTAGCACTGCTTTTTAAAAATCGAATTGAAAAGTGGTTTAACATTAGCGTGCCAGAAATAGAAGTCATTTATCTCACAATGGTTATTCAATCAATTCGAACGTTAGAAGAAAATAAACGAGTAGGGATTGTAGTTGCTGCCCATGGAAACAGCACGGCAACTTCTATGGTTGAAGTTGCTACGGAGCTTTTAGGAAGCACTCCTATTATAGCTATTGATGTGCCTTTGACGGTATCTCCGGTTGAAATTGTAGACAGGTTAATCCAAGGAATTAAGAAAGTAGATGAAGGAGAAGGCGTATTAATGCTCGTGGACATGGGTTCGCTTGCCATGTTAGAAAGCAAGTTGGAACAAAAAACAGGGACTAAAATTAAAACCATCAGCAATGTGACGACGTCTATGGTATTAGACACCGTTAGAAAAGTAAATTATTTAGATTTAAATTTATATGCCATATTTGATTCAGTGCAAAAAGACTTTATGGAATTTATAGATAAGCAGCAGCACGTGTTTGGAAAAAAGAAAGCACTTGTTTCTATTTGTACAACAGGAAGCGGTACAGCAAAACAATTAGAAAAAATCTTAACGATTATTTCACGCAAAGTATCTCAAGAACCTATTAAAATTCTAACCGTTTCTTCTATTAAATTAGCAGCAAACATTCGAGAAATTCAAAAAGAATATGAAATTGTTGCAACGGCAGGTACTAAAAATCCAAGGATTGATGCGCCTCATGTATCATTAGAAGTCCTCATTGAAGGGCAGGGAGAGCGAATACTTCAACAGGCAATTACAAAAGAAACGATAAGCTATGATGATGAGAAAACCGAAGCGAATATTGTGGTACGTGAACTTTGCGAAGAAAACTTGCGAAAGTACCTTCTATTTATTAATCCGTACCTCATAAGTGAAATTCTGTTAGAATGGTTAAGTCATGTACAAGATGAGTTAGAAATGGAATTAAGCAACACTGTTATGATTCGAATTGTGATGCATACAGCCTTTGCTTTAGAAAGAATGATAAAAAATGAACCTCTTACTTTTCCCGAGGATGAAGAAATCACTCACCAGTTAGAAAACATTTATCAAAAAACGGAAAAAACATTACAAGCCGTCGAAAAAAAGCTGAAACTTACCTTAACAAGAGATGAAAAATTATTTATTGCCACCATTTTTGCGGATGAAATGTAGAAATCATATTATAATTCTGAGAAACTAGTTTGATTTATATGCCACTAGTTTCTTTTTTTATCCCATTTTTTAAATAACAGAAAAACCTGTATTAAAACGCATGACGTTTTGATACAGGTTTGTTTATTTTAAGGAACCTGTATCAACAACGCAGAAAAAGGTATTGAAAAATAAATGAAAGCGCTTAATACTCTTTGTTGGCACGATACTTGCAATAAATAAGTGTAGAACGTAAAAGAGAGGAGCAAGTGTACATGATTTCAGTCATTATTAGTGGACATGGTGATTTCGCGCCAGCGTTAGAGGGGTCTTCCAAAATGATATTTGGTGAAGAGAATCACGTAGTAGCCGTACCTTTTCTAAAAGGCGAGGGTATCCAAACCCTTGAAGAAAAATATAAGCAGGCACTAGAGGAGATGCCTTTAGAAAATGAAGTGCTTTTTTTAGTAGATATTTTCGGAGGTACACCCTACAATGCGGCTACTCCATATATCC
>NZ_JBFULJ010000239.1:0-5091 GCF_056400385.1 Priestia sp. P5_B4 | reverse complement strand
GTCAGTCCTCTAGTAGGAGCTGGATTAATGGATGCCACAACGGGTGTCATAGCAGGAGGATTGGCAGTGGCGCTCGGAGCTCTTTTACTAGGAGGCCGAGTTATTGAAACAAACGGGAAAAAAATTACTCGCTATTCTGTAGGGGAAGGGTGCATTATCTCGGGTACTGGTGCTTCTCTTGTCACAGTCGCTTCACTGTTTGGTTTGCCAGTACCCCTTACACAGGTCACTACGTCTTCTATTATTGGAATAGGAGCAGCGAAAACGGGATTCACGAAAGAACAGCGCGAAGTTGTCATTCAAATGTTAAAGGTTTGGGTGGTCTCCCCTGTATTTTCACTCGTAATCTCATATGTTCTTGTGAAATTAGTACTTGAAAGCGACTTATATTCATTTGTGGTGCTAGCTAGCGGATGTATTGCCACAGCAGGTGTTCTAAGCTTAGCTAGAGCGACTAGAAGAAAAAGAGCAAGCTTGCAGTCGGAAAAAGAAAAAATGACTGCGTGATTCAAGTGCTTTTTATTATATTGTGTTAATTATTTAAGGAGGATTTTACAAAATGACAACAATTCAAGCACACGGTGGAGAATTAATTAATTTATATCAACCAACATATGACTACACGTCACTAACAAAAGAAATCGAAGTAGATAACATGGCCCTAAGTGATTTAGAACTAATTGGAATTGGTGCTTACAGCCCAATTACAGGATTTTTAGGAGAAAAAGATTATCAATCAGTTGTTGAAAATATGCGTTTAGCAGATGGAACAGTATGGAGTATTCCTATCACTCTTCCTGTAACAGAAGAGCAAGCTAAAGAATTAAACATTGGCGACAAAGTAAAACTTGTTCAAAACGGCGTAACGTATGGTGCTTTAGAAGTTTCTGAAGTATATACCCCACATAAAGAAAAAGAAGCGGAGAACGTGTACCGCACGGCAGAACTTGCTCATCCTGGCGTGAAAAAAATGATGGAACGCCCAAATGTATATGTAGCAGGTCCAATCGTACTTGTAGAACGTACACCTAAAACGCGTTTTGAAAAGTATTACCTAGATCCTACTGAAACAAGAGCAGCATTTGAAAAACGCGGTTGGAAAACGGTTGTTGGATTCCAAACTCGTAACCCTGTTCACCGTGCGCACGAATATATTCAAAAAACGGCATTAGAAATTGTAGACGGCCTGTTTTTAAATCCACTTGTAGGAGAAACAAAGTCAGATGATATCCCAGCAGATATCCGTATGGAAAGTTATGAAGTACTTTTAGAGAACTATTATCCTAGCGATCGTGTAGCTTTAGCAGTTTTCCCTGCTGCGATGCGCTATGCGGGACCTAGAGAAGCTATTTTCCATGCAATGGTTCGCAAAAACTTTGGATGCACACATTTCATTGTAGGCCGTGACCACGCTGGTGTTGGTGACTACTATGGAACATATGACGCACAAAAAATCTTCAGTAACTTTACAGCAGATGAATTAGGAATTACACCTTTATTCTTTGAACACAGCTTCTATTGCAAGAAATGTGAAGCGATGGCATCAACGAAAACATGCCCTCACAGCAAGGAAGATCATATGATTCTATCTGGAACAAAGGTACGTGAAATGCTTCGTAACGGAGAAGTGCCACCAAGCACATTCAGCCGTAAAGAAGTAATTGAAGTGTTAATTAATGGATTAGCAAAACAAAAAGTATCTTCAAAATAAGGAGCGGTTGAAGTGAGCAAATCAACAAACATTACGTGGCATGATGCTGGAATTACAAAAGAGGAAAGACGCGAGCAAAATAATCATCACAGTTTTGTACTATGGTTTACAGGTCTTTCGGGTTCAGGTAAATCTACCGTAGCAAACGCAGTGGCAAAAGCGCTTTTTGATAAAAATATTCGCAACTATGTATTAGATGGTGACAATGTTCGTTTCGGCTTAAATAAGAATCTAGGGTTTTCTGCTGAAGATCGTACAGAAAATATTCGCCGTATCGGTGAGGTTTCTAAGCTGTTTGTAGACAGCGGTCAAGTGGTACTAACAGCATTTATCTCTCCATTCCAAGAGGACCGAGCTCAAGTGCGTGAGATCTTAGAGGGGAATGAATTTTTGGAAGTATACGTGGAGTGCCCGTTAGAAGAATGTGAAAAAAGAGATCCAAAAGGCCTTTACAAAAAAGCAAGAAGCGGAGAAATTCGTGATTTTACAGGAATTGATTCTCCGTATGAGTCACCGGCTAATCCTGAATTAACAATTAATACAAGCACACAGTCTGTAGAAGAATGTGTACAAACTGTTATTGAATATTTAGCTAACCGAAAATTTATCTAAATGACAGCGGACTTTGTCCGCTGTTCTAATTCAAATTAAAATGTGGGAGCGCTGCGGAGACGTGGAAATGATGGAAGGGTGAAAGGCATTCATGGGGAAAGTATATCTAGTCGGTGCAGGACCGGGAGATCCAGATTTAATTACATTAAAAGGGTTGAAAGCAATTCAGCAAGCAGATGTTATCTTATATGATCGTTTAGTGAATAAGGACCTGCTGGAGTATGCTAAAAGTGATGCAGATATCATTTACTGCGGAAAGCTTCCGAACTACCATACCCTCAAGCAAGAAACAATTAACAACTTTTTAGTGAAATTCGCTAAAAAAGGAAAAATTGTAACGCGCTTAAAAGGCGGAGATCCATTTGTTTTTGGACGCGGAGGGGAAGAAGCAGAAGCTCTCGTGCAGCAGGGCATTTCATTTGAAATTGTTCCAGGGATTACATCAGGCATCGCAGCCGCTGCTTATGCAGGAATCCCTGTCACTCACCGGGAATACAGCGCAAGCTTTGCTTTTGTAGCAGGTCATCGTAAAGATAGCGAGCATGATGTAATCAAATGGGATAGCCTAGCCAAAGGTGTAGATACTCTTGCAATTTATATGGGGGTGCGGAACTTACCGTACATTTGCCAACAGTTAATGAAACACGGAAAAACCTCAGCTACGCCAATTGCATTGATTCACTGGGGAACATGTGCGGACCAGCGCACTGTAACTGGAACTCTTGGTACAATTGTTGATATTGTTAAAGAAGAACAAATTGAAAATCCAAGTATGATTATCGTTGGTGAAGTTGTGAATTTTCATGACCGATTAAATTGGTTTGAGAAGACTGGACAGCATTACTATTCGTTTGCACAAGAAGCTTACTAAAGAGGTTGATTATATGGATGCAGTTTTATATGTTTGCCATGGCAGCCGCGTAAAAGAAGGCGCTGATCAGGCAGTTGCTTTTATTGAAAGATGTAAAAAAAATCTAGATGTACCGATTCAAGAAGTTTGTTTCCTAGAACTAGCTTCCCCCACTATTGAACAAGGATTTGAAGCATGTATTGAACAAGGTGCTACTCGTATTGCAATTGTGCCTCTTCTGTTATTAACAGCTGCGCATGCAAAGCATGATATACCCGAAGAAATACACAAAGTATATGAACGTTATCCCGAGGTAGAGGTGCTGTACGGAGAACCGTTCGGCGTAGACGAACGAATTGTTGATATCTTGGTAGAGAGAATCAATGAAACCAATGTGGATAAGCATGAAGATTCGATGGTATTGTTGGTCGGCAGAGGAAGCAGTGATCCTGCTGTAAAAAAAGATTTTAACGAAATAGCTCAACTGCTAAAAGGGAAAGGTGCTTTTAAAGAAGTGAGCACATGCTATTTAGCTGCAGCTTCTCCTAATTTAAAAGAAGGCCTGCACCTTGCTAAACGAACTTCGTATAGGCAAGTATTCGTTCTTCCATACCTTTTGTTTACCGGTATTTTAATGAACGAAATTAAGGAAGAATTGGAGCAGCTATCAACAGATGCCCAGCAGTTTATCTTAGCCAACTACCTAGGTTATCATGATGGACTTGCACACATTTTAAGTCACCAAGTAAAAACGTTATTATCCAGCAAAGGAAATCAATACGATGTATACCGTTATGCTTGATTTAAAGGGTCGTTCGGTCTTAGTAGTTGGGGGCGGAACAATCGCAACTCGTAGAATTAAAGGTTTTTTACAAGAAGGAGCAGCCATTACAGTGGTTGCTCCAACTGTTTCAGCTGAAATAAATGAATGGGAAGCTAAAGATCAGCTGCGTGTAAAAAGAAAAAAAGTAGGAGAAGAAGACTTACTTAATGTCTTTTTAATTGTTGTGGCTACAAATGATCAAGCTGTGAATAAGTTTGTTAAGCAGCATATTAAAAATGATCAGTTGGTTAATATGGCCAGCAGTTTTTCCGATGGAAATATTCAAATTCCTGCACAGTTTTCTAGAGGGAGATTATCGCTAGCAATATCCACAGATGGCGCTAGCCCTTTGTTGACAAAGCGAATCAAAGAAGACTTATCCTCAAATTATGATGAGAGTTACACACAGTATACACAGTTTTTGTATGAATGCAGAGTTCTTATCCACAGATTAAATGTGTCAAAGAGCCGTAAACATGAGTTATTAACAGAAATTATCGATGATCAATACCGGCTGTCTCTAGTAAAACAGCGGGAATTTTTACAACAGATTAAAAAATACAAATAAAAAACGGCCAACTGGCCGTTTTTTATTTATACATTTTCAACTTCAATGCTTCGAATACCGCTGATTTTTTGAATTTCGTAATACACTTCTGTAGTAGGGCGCTGGTTATTAACTGACACTTTCATTCGTATATACAATTCATTGGTGTCTAAATCTTTGATTCGAATATTTTTAATTGTAATATTCTTTTCTCTAATGCTATTAGTTGTATCAAAGATATTGTGCTTATCCGCCAGCTTGAGTTGAAGAATAAGCTCTTTCTCGCGCAGTTGCCTAGGCCCCAAAATAGTAATAAGGAAGGGAAGAAGTTCAACGCTGATAATGAGCAGTACAACTCCGGTAATAGCTTCAGGATAAAACCCTGCACCTACAGCAATGCCTATACCTGCTGCTCCCCAGATAATAGCCGCTGTTGTAAGCCCCGAGATGCTGTCATTTTCTTTTCTTAAAATGACGCCCGCCCCTAAAAAACCAATTCCAGAAACAATTTGAGCGGCCAGACGAAGCGGGTCCATTGTGATATGATC
>NZ_JBFULJ010000238.1:0-5094 GCF_056400385.1 Priestia sp. P5_B4 | reverse complement strand
CTATCGATGAAACCGTTGTATCTCCGCCTTTAGCTACTTTCAACAGCCAATCATCTAACGTTTTAGCGTGTTCCTCAGCTTCTTCTGTTGTTTCTGCACATACTACAAATACGCATACGTTGGTTTTAGGCGTTGATTGATACGAAGAAGCGATAAATTCTTGTTTATAATGACGAATGGCTTCTTGTCCTCCAACTGAATAAATAAAGTGTCCAAACGTAAAAGAGATGCCCAGTTCAGCAGCTGATCTCGCTCCTCTTTTATTAATACCAAGATGCCACAGTTCTGGCTTTGTTTCGCTCAGCGGATAAGCCGTCACGCCGTAATACGGATGATCAGACGGTAAATTATGCTCAAGATGTCCTTTTAACGCTTGAATTTGCCGCGGGAATTCATTGAGGCTTTTACGGACTCCATCTGTCAGCGCAAGCCGAGTCAGCGCATCTCCTCCCGGTGACCGTCCCAGACCTAAGTCAATTCGATTAGGAAACAGATTTTCAAGCAGCTGAGCATCTTCTGCTACTTTATACGGACTGTATTGAGGAAGAAGGACTCCTCCAGATCCAATTCGGATTCGGCTCGTTTGAGAAGCTAAGTGCGTCATTAATAGTGTCGGAGATGAACCCGCAAGACCATTCGTATTATGATGTTCCGCTACCCAAAAGCGATGGTAGCCCCACTCTTCCGTTAATTTAGCCAGCTCTACCGTGCGTTTCAACGCTTCCTTTGGTGTTGATCCGCTTGAAACAGGAGACTGATCCAATACGCTTAGCTTAATCATAGGTGATTCTTCCTTTCGATTTTCAATTTCTATTGTCTCTATTTTAGGAGAAAAATATGAATTCGTCTTGAAATTTGCTTCACGCTCATAGAAAAAGCAAACGCTAAGGTGCGTTTGCTTTTTCTTTTTCTTATTTTGCTTCGTGCATTTCTTTCACACGCTTATCGCTCGGTAACAGCCATGTTAACAGTCCTAGAATTGGAAGATAGCTGCAAAACAGCATAATAAACTGAAGGCTGAAGACGTCGGCTAATTTACCGAATACAACAGCTCCTAAAGCTCCCATTCCAAAAGCAAGACCTACAATTAAGCCGGAAACCAAGCCAATTTTTCCTGGCATCAGCTCCTGAGCATAGACGACCGTGACGCTGAAACTTGACTGAAGAATAAAGCCGATTAGTACTAAAAGAGGTCCTGCCACTCCTAGAGAAACATGAGGCAGTAATAAAGTAAACGGTACTGAACCTAACATAGAAAACAATAAAATATTTCGTTTTCCGAAACGATCGGCAAGCGGACCTCCAAAGAATGTTCCAAACACCCCTGCAATCATAAATAAAAAAACGTAAAGCTGAGCGCTTTTGATAGGCAAATTAAATTTTTCAATGATATAAAACTGAAAGAAATTAAGGATGCCTGCTCCGTACCATGAACGTGCAAAAACTAGAAAAATTAAAAGTCCAACTGCAAAAATAATTTGCTTGTTCATCGTAAATGAAGCATCTGACTGCTTTTTCTTTAAGCGTTGACGAGTAGCTAACTCCGATTTATACCATTTAGAGACGCTATACAAAACCACTACGCCGATACCTGCAATTAACGTAAACCAAATCGTTCCAAACTGACCAAGTCCGATAAAGATAAATGCCGTAAATAGCGGAGCCATCGACTGTCCTGTATTTCCACCAACTTGATAAATAGACTGCGCCAGCCCCCGTTTTCCCCCTGCTGCCATATACGCTACGCGAGAACCTTCGGGGTGAAAAATAGCTGAGCCAAATCCTACAAATAAGACAGATATAATCACAAAATAAAAATTTGGCGCTAAAGCGAGCCCAACCATACCAATCATGCTTAAACACATTGCAATTGGCAATAAAAATGGCGAGGGACGCTTATCGGCAAATACGCCGAACACCGGCTGCATAATCGATGACGTCATGTTTAAAGCAAAGGCAATCCAGCCGATTTGCGTGTAGTTTAAATTCATCGATTTTTCAAGGACAGGAAAAAGTGCCGGTATAACGGACTGCATACAATCATTTAGGAAATGGCCTAAACTAATAGCAAATAAAATACGATAAATCGTCGCCGGCTGCGCTTGCTGCGTTCGTGCTGCTGCTTGCATTCATAACCCTTCTTTCTTATTTAATCTACATCAAAACTGTTAAAGTCTTACAATGTCTTTTTCTATTATACAGTGAAAAGTAAGATTGTAGTTGTTTTCTTTTTTATAAAAAAGGGAAAATTGCCTGTGAGGTGAAAACAGTGAAAAAACATGTGCATATGATTGTGGACGGACGCGTTCAAGGAGTTGGGTTCCGTCACTACACGCAGCTAAAAGCAATGGAATGCTCCATTAACGGATGGGTACGAAATCGAGACGATCAAAAAGTCGAAATTGATGCTGAAGGTGAAGAAAGCAACATCCAAAAATTTATTGAAGAAATAAAAAAAGGTCCCTCACCGTTCGCTTCTGTTAGCAATGTGGAAGTAAAGATAGTAAACACCCCTTCCCACACCCATTCTTTTCGCGTGAAGTATAGTTAAAAAACTCGCTAAATTAAGATAATTTTTGATAAAATGGAAAAGTAAGCGATTTTATATTTTCTACATATAAGGGGGAAAAAACGATGGTTGAAAACAAAATTGTGTTAATTACAGGTGCAGCTCAAGGTATTGGTTATCAAATTGGTGAGCGCTTTGCTGAAGACGGAGCGACTGTTGTCTTAACTGACTTAAATGAAGATGGCGTTAAGAAAGCAGCAGATAAATTAAAGACAAAAGGCTACGAAGCATTAGGCATTAAAGCAGATGTGACAAAGGAAAGTGATATTGAACAAATGATTGCTCAAACGGTTGAAACATATGGCCGCCTTGATGTATTAATTAACAATGCTGGCATGCAATTTGTTTCCCCTCTCGAAGAATTTCCTACTGAAAAATTTGAACTTTTAACGAAAATTATGCTTGTTGCACCTTTTGTTGCGACTAAGCATGCGTTTCCTATTATGAAAAAGCAAAAATTCGGCCGCATTTTGAACATGTCTTCCATTAACGGTTTGATTGGTTTCTCAGGAAAAGCAGCGTACAACAGCGCTAAGCACGGCGTAATTGGCTTAACGAAAGTGGCTGCTCTTGAAGGTGCAGAGCACGGCATTACGGTAAATGCGATTTGCCCTGGTTATGTTGATACGCCGCTTGTTCAAAATCAATTAAAAGATTTGGCACGTACGCGAAATGTAGCGCTTGAAAAAGTACTAGAAGAAGTCATTTATCCTCTTGTTCCTCAAAAGCGCTTGCTTGCTGTCGATGAAATTGCRGATTATGCCATGTTTTTAGCAAGTGATTCAGCAAAAGGCGTAACCGGCCAAGCTGCTGTAATCGATGGTGGATATACGGCTCAATAAAAAAAGAGYGTCAGTTAGACTGGCACTCTTTTTTTTATTTATTTAATTTCGAATTCTCCTAAAGAACCGGTCGTCTGACCTGCTTTTACTGCTTCTGCGTATAAATAATACGTTCCCGCTGGAAGAGCTTCACCATTAATCTTTCCGTCCCACGTTGCGCTAGAGAATCCTTTTCCTACATTCGTATACGAACTTAACAATTCCCCTTTTTCTAACGTTGCATCGTAAATGTAATAGCTAAGCTTCTCTGCTCCGCCTGGTAAATAACTGCCGTATTCAAATGATCCATTTCCAAGTACATCTACATAAGCAGAAGTAACGCGAGGATAATCCGGCTCTTTTACAAATAAGATGGTTGGAACATCGTACGTTTCTTTATTGTTACTTACGGTAATTGTCCCTTCGTAATAGCCAGGAGATAATTTCCCTGCATCTACTTTTACATTCAGGTTTACTTTTTGCGTTTTTCCTGCATTAACAACTAAATCGTTTGTTGATTTAACGTCAATTGCCTGATGGCTTTTCTTAAATTTTACTTTGACCGAGTATTTTTGACTGTGATTTGATAGATTTTTAATCTTAAAGCTTTGTTTTTCTACTTGTTTCCCTTTATCTTTATAAAAGACACCGTACGAGTGACTTCCTGGTGTAATAAGCGTTTTTGCTTTAATTGCATCTACTACGCGCATGCTTCCTGCACCTTGCGTATTATGAGGATAAACCAGCCCGTTGCGGTCACGAAGCAGTTCCGTTGTATTCATTAAAGATGCTTTTACATCTTCTACTTTATAATTTGGATGCGCCTGTAAAATTAACGCTGCTGCTCCTGCTACGTGGGGTGCTGCCATACTTGTTCCTTGCTTTGATCCATATCCATGAGGGTTGCTTGGATCATTGGTTGGCACTGTGCTGATGATATCGACTCCAGGTGCCGAAATGTCCGGCTTAATCATCCATGTATCAACAACCGGTCCGCGAGATGAAAAGTCAGCCATTGTTTCATCAACTGTCTGATCAAATGTTGCAGCAAAAGAACCCGTAACGGATCCTTTTGCTAAAGAAGCTGCCAAAGCTTGTCCATCGGCTTTTGATAGGCGAATACYTGGCAGAGATGTGCCTGGAATATCAGGGATTGTCCCTTCTACGTTGTTGTAAATCACCGTTGCCACAGCACCGGCTTTTTTCGCATTGTCAACTTTGTCTACAAACGCAATGTCGCCGCGAGAAATAACCGCTACTTTTCCTTTTACATCCTTTTCTTCAAAGTCTTCTGGTTTTCCGAGTCCGACAGGTACAAATTCATACTTTTTACCACTTGCATCTAGTAATGCCTTGTCATTTGGAAAGCCCATTACTTCAGCTGAAGCATAGCATGCGTTATCTACAGTTAATGTCGTTTTATACAAATTGTAAGGAAGCTGAGTTGCACCAACTGAAATAGCTTCACGAGATGTTCCCGGAGACCCTACTGTCCAGTTAGCTGGTCCACTGTTTCCATTTGACGTAACGGCAACTACTCCTTCTTCCATTGCCCAATCTAATGCAATACTCGTTGCCAAGTCTGGATTATTAATCGTATCTCCAAGCGACAGGTTCATTACATCCGCTCCGTCTTCTACCGCACGGTCAATACCGGCAATCACGTCTTCTGTTGTACCTGTTCCTCCTGGCCCTAGTACACGA
>NZ_JBFULJ010000237.1:0-5111 GCF_056400385.1 Priestia sp. P5_B4 | reverse complement strand
GTATTAATGCTATTTTAGCAGTCACATTTTGCTTATTTAGATAGCTCAAAGTAAATTTATACAGAAAAAATAGCATCACGCCATACTATATAAAAACTGACCTGCCAAACTTTCACAGGTCAGTTTTTATATTATTTATTTCCGTCACTTTTTTCTGTCACCATTGGTAAATCATCAACATTTACCTTTTTATAATCGACTATCTCAAACTTAGGTAACTGATTAATTAAATCAATCGTCTTCATACTAACCGTAATCACCGACAGCAACAAATTAAAAATATACTTTGGATCATCACTGAATTCATTCGGATCATCAGTAATACCTGACTTTTTATCTGTTTTGACTTGATATTGGTCAATAATCCATTCAATCGCAGGACGGCCATTAACAACATATTCGTAAGCAACTTCTGGAATGTTTTTAATCGTGATATTTTCATTGAAAATAATCGTATCCAAAACACCTTTTTTCGGATGCTTCATCTTTTTTACTTGGTAGGTTGGTTTGGCGCCTGTGATTTGGATCTCAACACCGTCCCAACATGGTTGGTTTTCATAGTTCAAATGTAAATCAGAAAGTTTGAGACCAATTTCAACGTATTTTTCTTTATTTTTGAGTAAAGGTATACGTGGCAGGGATTTTTGTAAGTCATTAGAGTACTTTTGACGGTATTCTGGGGAATGAAGTACTCCATATATATAATGATATGAATCTAAATCATTCATTCCAAACAGTGAATTTATATTCATATGCTTACCTAATAATCCAGTTGTTTCACCGAACAAGTTAAAACCGCGTCCGCTTGACAATAATCCATATTCAGGAACCTTATCAATAATTAGTGTAGAAAATCCATTTTTACTTCCAGATGGAACATACAATGCATTAATTTCATCGAATCTTCTAAACGCTCCTGGATTTTCATTGAGCGCCTCATCAAAATATAAGTATTTTTTAGTGAAAGGTCGGTATTGACTGATAATCATTTTTTTTGAATTAAATAGCAATTTTTCACCTCGTTTATACTTATTTAGTAAACCACGAGACCATTTTATTTTTGCAGAATCCATTGATACATCATCAACTAAGACTCCTTTTTCTAATTCACTGTTGTAATTTGAAATCAATTTTTGAGAATTATATCTCACACTTTCTTTTGAAAAGCCATAGATCCAAGAGTCACGACCAGTTTGTGTACCTAATGCTTTGGAATTAAATATCACATCGATAGCTGGATAACTCAGATAATTCTCATCACGTTGGTTAATCCAGTCATTATTTTTATCTGGAGTGATTGTTTGCCAAGCTACACCTGTTATAGACTGGCTATCACTTAAGATAGAAAGTTTCTCATCACGGCTAAGATAGTCCCCGATATCATGATAATGTACTTCATGGTCATCACTATCATCTTTAACAAGGATACTAATTGCAATTGGCGTACGACTACCAGAGCCAAAAATTTTACCTCCCTCACGGCGTGAGGTTTCACCTTGTGTACGTTGGTCACCACGTAAATTTAAAATGTACAGATGATTGAATTCTTCGTAAAGTGACTTGCGAAGGCCGTCAGTTGTCCTGCTATCAATAAATGATCCATTTGAAACAAAACCTATTACGCCTTTAGTAGTCAGTCTGTCGCTTGACCAGCGTATCGCTTGAATATATGAGTCTCTAAGAGAATTAAGTGCTTTTGAATTAGAGAATCTTGCATAAGTTTCAGAAATACGATTTTCTACTGTCTCATATCTTATGTTTTGATTACCTTCATTAGCATCATTTTGTCCCATTGAATACGGAGGATTTCCAATAATCGCTGTAATTGGGACCTCTTGTTGACGTTTCAATCGTTCATCATTAGTGCCAAAGAAGCTATCGTCAAGTGTATCTTCTTTTTCAGTTGATTCAAAGGTATCTGTTAAAACAATACCTTCAAATGGTACATAACCTTGTTCATCTCCATTAATTTCATCGAATGTTGCTTCAATGTTGATGGCAGCAATATAATAGCTCAAAAGTATAATTTCATTGGCATGTAGCTCTTGCGTATATTTACGCGTGATATCTGCAGGTGTAATCTCACCTTTATCCATTTGTGATTTGAGATAAGATAACGTGCGAACAATAAAAGTACCTGTTCCCGTGAACGGATCTAGAATATGCACGCCTTGACTAGCAAGTGATTTACCAAAATGGCTCTTCAACACATCATCAACAGATTTAATAATGAAGTCCACTACTTCAATTGGTGTAAAGACAATTCCTAACCGTTCAGTAGTTGCTTTAAACCCTGTTGAGAAGAATTTATCGTATAGGGTAATAATGATTTTTTGTTTCCCCTCTGCATTATCGACACCACTCGCACGCATTTTAACAGACTCATAAAATGGTGCAAGTTTCTCTTGTTCTTTCTCAAAACCAGCCTTTTGCAATTCGTTAACAATGGTTTCCATTGCTTGTGATACGGGATTATTATTGACAAAGCTATATTCGTCAAATAGAGCTTCAAATACTGGTTTTGTAATTAAATGTTGCGCTAGCATTTCAACGGCAGAGTCTTGTGTGATACTTTCGTTGATATTATATTGCAGGCTATGAACAAACTTAGTAAATTCAGTTTTAATAGGATTGTCTTTATCATTAAGGCGTTCATTTATCCATCGGATATAACGTTTAGCAATTTCATTAACGTCTTTTGACCAATCCTCAAGATAGCGTCTATCTCCAACTTTTTGAACAATTTTACCGAAAATAGCATCTTGAATCTCGTCCCAAAGTTGTAGCTCTGTTTGAACTGGTTGCTCTACGTCAACACCTTGTCCATCCTCACCCTCTACATACGGTTTTCTTGGACGTCTTTTACCTGGATTGATGATATCTATATTGTCTGGTTTGTTTTTATTAAGCTGTAACTGATTAACAATAGCGTTAAACCGTTCATCAGTAGCACGCAAAGCATTTAATACCTGCCAAACAGCAGCATAAGTCTTATTGTCATCAAGAACATTTTCAGGCGTTACACCAGCAGGAATAACAATTGGTAAGATGATGTATCCGTACTCCTTACCATCAAATTTACGCATGATGCGCCCAACAGCTTGAACAATATCGACCTGTGATTTTTTTGGTGCAAAGAAGATAACTCCATCGAGGTTTGGAACATCAATTCCTTCAGTCAGAAATTTTACATTGGACAAGACACGAGCTTCATTATTATCGATTTCACCAGCAAGCCAATCAAGTGCTTCTTTCTTTTGTAAAGCATTCAAAGTACCATCGACGTGACGAACATCAATTTGGAAACTTTCTTCAGCATTATCACCTAAATATTCATTCACCACGGAATTAAACTTTTCAGCAATTTTCTTTGAGTTCGCGATGGTATCAATAAATGAAATGGCACGTTTCATCGGTTGGCCACTAACTTTACCAGTGGCGCCTTCACGTTTAATCATTCCATTCCAAACTCCAACAATTCGTCCTACATCATCTAGATTTAATCCGTTCTCCGAATCAGCAAGGGTTTGTTGCAAGTTTTTGGTCATAGCTTCTTCTTCAACAGTCAAGACCATTACTTTGTAATCAGTTAGATAGCCACGCCCAACTGCTTCACCAAAACCTAGACGGAAAATTTCTTTACCAAAAATAGATTCATCATCCATTGAGGAAATAACAACAGACTTTTCAACGCTTTTTGATTTGGCATCATCTGAATAAATTTTTGGTGTTGCTGTTTGGTACAGTCTAAGTTTACCCTTAACGATATCGTTGCTATGAACTTTTGTAAAAGCACTATCTTCTTGACCTTTTTCCTTAAAACCTGTTGTTCTATGTGCTTCATCTGACACAATAAAGTCGAATTCAGGATATCCAAGTTCTTGGGCTTGATGAATGACATCTATTGATTGATACGTACTAAAGATGACGTTCAACGTCACTTTAACGCCGTCATATTTCAAAGACTGATAATTTTTTACAACTTCACCCGCATTCGTGGTAGCTGGGAAGCCAATATCTGTTGCTAAGATATCAGCATCATCGTCATTCGCTTTTTTCTTAGTTGCCTTTCTATCAGATGTAACAGCAAATGAATTAAGATTGAAATCGTCAGAACTATCAGCATTCCAACCAAACAGCGTTTGTGTTAAGAGTTGAATACTCGGTACAAGATACAAGACGTTATAAACTTTTTGATTACTATCTTTGGCAAACTGCTCTACCATTTTCAGTGAGGTAAAGGTCTTGCCTGTTCCTGGTGCCATAACAAGCATTCCACGGTCATGAGTCTTAAAATGCTCTTTCGCAAGTTCAATTGCTTTGTCTTGATAGTCACGTGTTTTCTTGTTTGACTTTACAATGATTTCTTGTGGCTTTTCAAAATCAACAGAAGACCAGTCAACTTTTGAATGGCGCAAGTCAGATAAACCAATTTTTTGAACTTGCTTGGTTTGCGAATCAACTGTATCAAGTGCATTTTGATTCCATTCATCAGTAGTAGAAACAATCATGCCCGCACTATAATAGCTTTTACCGAGTTCTGCAATAAATGAATTGATTTCAGCCTTGCCGACTTTTCCTTGATAAAATTTGGCTTGGATTGCAGTTAGTTCACCCGTATTACGGTTTTTGGCAACCAAGTCCACGCCAGTATCTTTCTTAGGTATACCATATTCTTTTGGTACATCTTTTAGTTGCCAAACATTAGAATATAGATTCTTGTAGATTGGTTCATTTTGCAAATAAATCTGTACTAACTGTTCAAAATAGGTACCACGATCACGTTGGATAGCACCTGCAGATTCATTAATAATTTTAATGAGATGATCAAATGATTGTATAGAAGTATGCATAAATTGTTGCTCCTTATAGTTTAAGAACTCTATCACTAGAGGGTTCTTCTTTTATCGCAAAAATATTCGTTTTTATTATTATATCGTTTTATCGAGGTTATTTCATTTGATTTTGTATTGTACAACCTAATCATTGAACGGCATTAGTAGATCATTTTTCTATAAGGCATGTAATAGTTAACGCTTTTTAAAATAAAATAAGTTAACTGTTACTCTTGTTATTAATATAAAAATTTATTTATAGTGATTAAAATTATA
>NZ_JBFULJ010000236.1:0-5145 GCF_056400385.1 Priestia sp. P5_B4 | reverse complement strand
GACAATCAAGTACTAGGTGTTTATGCAGTGTGCCGTGATTATTCAAAAGAGCAAGAGCAGTTTGCACAACTATCTAAGTTAGAAACTCATTTGAAAATGGAACAAAAGCTAGCAAACATAGGAAGCTGGTGTTATGACGTTATGGAAGATGAAAGTTATTGGTCTCATCAGCTTTATAAAATCTACGGAGTGAAGCATGACCAACGATTCGTTCCTTCCTTTAAAGAAGGCGCTCGTTTTATTCATCCACGTGATCGAAAAAGATTGGAGGATGCAGTTGGTCATTCATTAGCTACAGGAGAAAGTTATAAAATTGAATATACGATTATACGGCCAAATGGGGAAAAGCGCATGGTGTTCGAACAAGCAGATGCTGTAGTTGATGAGAAGAGAAAAGTAGTACAGCTGCTTGGCGTTGTGCATGACATCACGGAATCCAAGGTGATTACCAATGAATTAAAACAAAAAGAGCATCAGTTTCAAACTATTTACAATAACTTAGATGCAGGAATATGGTCAGTTGATGTGACACGCAACAAAGTGATTTTATGCTCAGATGCCGTATTGAACATCTACGGAGAGAACTCTGCAAAATTTCTTGAAAACAGGCATCTATGGGAAGCTTTTGTTTATCCAGAAGATAGGCCGACGATTACAAAAGAGTACATAAAACTAATGCAAGGAAAATCCATTCGTCCTCACTATCGAATTCAAACGAAAAAAGGAGAAATCAAGTGGGTGAGAGACCATTGTATCCCTACTTGTGATGAGCATGGTAACTTAATTCGTATTGATGGGATTATAGAAGATATAACGGAGGAAAAAAGGTATGTAGATAAAATTGAATATCTGGCCACTCATGACTACTTGACAAACCTGCCTAATCGAATAAAGTTTGAAAGAGAAGTGAAAAAGTCCATTAGTAAAATGAAAGAAAACGACGGTTCATTAGCTGTTTTTCATTTTGGATTAGATCGCTTTAAACATATCAACGATACGTTAGGCCACGATATAGGTGATCAGTTATTAATAAACATAGCGAAACGCCTAAAAGAACGTTTGGAACCAACTGCCATATTAGCCAGAGTAGGTGAAGACGAATTTGCCGTTTGCTCCACATCGCTTGAACAAATTGGCGAATGTAAAAAAATAGCTGCCATTCTGTTTAAAGAAATAGAAAAAGAAATCATGATTGACGATTTTTCGCTTTACGTAACAGCAAGTATGGGGATCAGTATTTACCCGCATGACGGAGGAGATGCTAAAACGCTATATAAAAATGCAAATATTGCCATGCACCGCGCAAAAGAATTAGGGAGAAGCGATTGGCAGCTGTATTCTCCATTAATGGATAGCGCTGCATACAAAAGTTATCATTTAGAAAAAGGCTTAAGAAATGCACTTCTTCAAGACGAATTTTTTATTGAATATCAGCCAAAAGTTCATGCACAAAGCGGAGAGATTGATAGTTTAGAAGCGTTGATTCGCTGGAATCATCCAGAATGGGGCCGTGTATCACCAGGAGACTTTATTCCTTTAGCGGAAGAAACCAGTTTGATCATTGATCTTGGCGATTGGGTATTAGAACATGTTTGTAAGCAGCTGCAGCGATGGAAGAAACAAGGGAAAAAAGTGGTACCGGTTTCTGTGAATGTACCTTCCAAACGATTATTAAAACGGGATTTTGTGGAGTACGTAGAAAAAACGCTGGCAAAATACGAAATACAGCCTTCATTTATTGAATTTGAAATTACGGAAAGCTCCATCATTCAACATGAAGAACATGTAAAAAAAGTGATGGAAGAACTAAAAAAAATAGGGGTTACCTTCGCTTTAGATGATTTTGGCACCGGTTTTTCTTCTTTGTCACACCTGAAAGATTTAGAGTTTAATGTACTGAAAATTGATAAAACCTTTATCCAGAACATCGGTGATAAAGGAAAGCATCAAGCGATTACAAAAAGTCTATTATACTTAGCACATGCACTTGACATGAAAGTCATCGCAGAAGGTGTAGAAACAACAGAACAGCTTGATTTCTTACTGCAGCATGACTGTCCGTTTATTCAAGGCTTTATTTTTAGTAAACCAGTTGGGAAAGAGAAAATAGAAGAGTATTTAAGAGTCAGATTTCTGTAAAACAAGGGTGATGCTTCTTCATAGAGGCATCACCCTTATTGTTAAGCTTCGATTCGTTTTCGCAGCGTCCAAATCTGGTAAACCATATAAAGAGACTGATAGATCGTCAAATAGGTCAGTAAGATCCAGCCGTTCATTAAGTACGGGTAAATGGCTTGCTGAACAGAAGGGCTCGTTAAGTAATCACGGAAATAAATACACAGTACAATAATCATGCCTGTAAACGCAAAGCCCGTTAAAATCCCTTGCCCTAATTTACTGCGCGTTTTCCCATTTTCCGCGTTGTATTGATTCGCCCAGCCGTCTTTTTTATTAGCCGCAAGCCTCTCTAGCCATACCTGACCAAACGTAATCAAGTTCACCCATAAATAAATCTCCGGACTAATCAAAAGACCGGCCAGTATTACATCAATCGGCCTGTGCATCGGCGTTTTGACAGCAAGCATAATATTTAAGACAGAAGCTAAAGCAATTGGAATAACCCAAAGCCACGACCAGTAAAATTGATCGGTCGCAAGCGCAGCCGATAACAATAAAATAAACAGCAGGCGAATAAGTAAATCACACAGCGTTTTGATCTGTGAACGCCACAGCTTTCCTTTATGCTTGGTTCTGACGTCCAAGTTTCCATTTGTCAGTAAATCAACGGTTCCGGACTTCCATTTGTTACGCTGTTCACGGTACGTGTGATAGCTTCTCATCGAGTCCACAAAGCAGCGAGCACCGGGACTGATTAACGTTTTCCAATTGGACTTTTGCAGTTGCCACGTCAGAAGCATATCTTCAACGTCACTGTCATTTTGCCAAGGACCGTCAAGCTTATTTTCTTCTACTATATTTTGAAGCGCTTCAGGGCGAAACAGGGTAGCCTGACCGCCAAGTACGTRCGTGCTTCCGCCGTGGTACTGAAGATCCAACAGCCAGCTTGCCATATCCTGCTTCTGCTGATGCGTCCACCACCGGGCGATCGGTCCGCCATACTCGCCGCTTGCGAGCTTTTCCTCGTAGTGCACATCATCTTTTGAAAGCGAGCTATTCTTTTTAGGCATTCTCATCGTATACTTTGCCATCACGCCGCCGATGTTTCGCGACGTCATTAAATCTTCCCATAGATTAATAAGTGCTTTTGGAGCCAAGCGGCTGTCTGCATCCATCCCTAAAATTGCTTTAATCGACTCTTTATACAGCTGCTGATATTTCGTCAGCGTCGTATTATATAAATCTAGCGTATCTCCATATATCTTTTTCCAAGCCGTATTTAACGCGCCGACTTTTCGTTGTTTATTGTCTTCAGTGACCAGTACCTTCACATTTAAATCAAATTCATCTCCGGCCAGCTCTGCTTTTTCTTTGGTGCGGTCCGTACAGTTATCTGCAATTACAAATACATCGAGCTCCACATTATTTGGAAGAAGCTGATCGCCTAACCCTGCCAAGCAGTCCCGAATTGATTTCTCTTCATTGTGCGCCGGAATGAATGCCACGATGCGCGGCCTCATATACGAAGCTCCAATACTTCCAGTAACGACACGCTGATTGTTCATGTTTTCCTTTACCCCCTGATATATCAGGAAACCCAGCTATCCTAGTCCTAAAGACCTTAGACCTGAAGTTTTGCGTCCCAGCCTTTCGACTGGTTTGCCTTTAAYTGAACAAGTTAAGTTCACTGCTTTTTGTTTTTTTTAAAGAACGAAATTAATAAAATGATACTATATAACGAATATCTTTTTTAGATTTTACCATAAAAATAGGTTGAATTACCCTAAAAAGGTTCGACAAATTTCGATAATGATTTATAAGTTGAGTGAAAATGTTAATAGATTGTCGTATTAAGTTGATGAAAATTTTGGTTGTTATTTTACAAAAAAATAAAATGGTAAAAATATAGGTTTTTATATCCATATTTATATAAATATTGTAATATTAATAGGTATTTAATAATAATAGGGGGGATAGGTATGATTTTATCCATACGAAAAACAATTTTGCTATTAGTTATCGTGAGTTTTGGTTTATTTGGAGTAAAACCAATTTTCACACATGCTGCGATTTCAAATGCTGTACAAGTAGAATTAAATAAAGCTTATAATGGTCAATTACAACAAGGGAAAAACGAAGATGATTTTTATAAATTTTCTTTGCCAAGCGACGGAAATGTGACGTTGTCAGTCAAGCAAAGAGATGGAGTTACTTGGGAAGCAAAGATTTTGAACAGCAAGGGAGAGGTATTTCAATCATTCCAAACAGATGATAGTGAATTAATTGAAGGTAATGCTTCAGCAGAAGTAGGACTTCCAAAAGGAACATACTACATAGAAATTAGTTCATATGACTATTCATCTTATGACGAACGCTATGAATTTAAAGTTGGCTTTGCATCAAGCAATAATTATGAAAAAGAGTTTAATAATAGCTTGGCTACTGCAAACATAATGAATGTAAACCAAACATATAAAGGAAATTTAAGCGACAGCGAGGATGTAGATGTCTATAAAATAACAGTTCCTAATGATGGAAACATTACTCTATCTATGAAACAACAACCGGGGGTCCGTTGGCACGCAGCTATTCAAACTAGCAGTGGCAAAGTTATCGAAGATTTGACTACAGATGATAGCGAATTGATTGATGGTTATGAAACGAGGCAAGTAGGTTTACCGAAAGGGTTATACTATATTACAGTAGAATATTATAGCTACGGAGTAGATGAACCTTATGAGATAAAAGCAGGTTTTGAAAAAAGTGATAACTATGAAAAAGAATTTAATAACAGCCTGACAACGGCCAATTCAATGAAGCYAAATCAAAGTTATAAAGGAACATTAAATAACGACGATGATAAAGATGTCTATAAAGTTGATATTCCTAGCAACGGAAATGTTACTGTTTCTTTGAAACAAAAAGCTGGATTGAAGTGGCAAGTTAGTATTTTAAATTCAAAATCTCAAGAGTTTGATAGTTTCGTTACAGATGATAGCGAACTTATTGAAGGATACGAAACTATGC
>NZ_JBFULJ010000235.1:0-5154 GCF_056400385.1 Priestia sp. P5_B4 | reverse complement strand
GGCTTAGGCTTAATACTCCGTTTTTATAACTCTATTTCATGAGAAAAAGCATGAAGCAAGCGCTCCATGCTTTTTCTCATATTTTAAATCTAGCAATCAATTCTTGCAGCTCCTCTGACATATTCGCTAAATCCATCGCAGATGAAGCAATTTCCTCCATGGAAGCAAGCTGTTCTTCCGTTGTAGCTGATACATTTTGCGCACCGGCTGCCGCTTCTTCAGCAATGCCATTTACTTCGTGAATCGCCTGCTGGACTTCAAGCGTATCTTTGGCTAGATTATGAATAGCGTTTCCGATTTGTTTAATTTGATCCACTACGTGCTGTACCGCTTCGTTAATTTGCATAAACGATGTACCTGCTTGTTCAACTACTGCTAGGCCTTCTTTTACTTCTTTAGTGGTGACCGTCATAGATTGAAGCGTTCGAGCTGTTTCGCTTTGAATTAAGCTAACTAGATCTTTGATTTGACTAGCTGAGTTGGATGAGCCTTCTGCTAGTTTTCGTACTTCACTTGCCACAACGGCAAAGCCTTTTCCGTGATCTCCTGCTCTTGCGGCTTCAATAGTTGCATTCAAAGCAAGCAGATTCGTTTAGTCGGCGATGGCTGTAATGACATCGTTAATTTGACTAATTTTCGCTGAGTGTTCGCTAAGACCTTGAAAAACAGATGAGAGTTCAGTGACGTTGTCGTTAATTGATTTCATTTGTTTGGCTGCTGTTTCAACGGTCGCTGTTCCGCTATTTGAAATCGCAGCTGTATCGAGTGCTCGCTTGGTGATTTGCTCGACATTTTCAACAACTTCTGATGTTTGGTTCGTAATGCGGTGAATAATAGTGGAGCTTTCTTGAATTTGATTCACTTGATGGTTGGATCCTGAGGCTAGTTTTTCAGTAATGCTTGAAATATGTTCAATCGCACTGTTGTTTTGTTCTGCGCTCGCGCTTAGTTCTTCTGAAGAAGCTGCCACGGTTGATGAAATGTTTCCAACGGACATAATCATTTCTTTTAATCCGCCAATCATTTTATTAAATGAAGCTGTAAGTAAGCCGATTTCATCTTTGGATTCGTAGGTGCCTTTCACTTGAAAATCCCCGTCTTTTGCTGTTTCCATAAGATTTTTAATATCATTTAATGGTTTTGTAATCATGCGTGCAATCAGAAGTCCAATCCCTATTGTAAGTAGGATGACCAACGCGCTGACGAGTAAAAGAGTAGTAACCGCTGATTTTGCGCTTTGCTTATTTTTTTGGTAAATGCTTTTTGCTTCGTTATTATTTATCGTCTGAAGATCATCTAGCGTGTTGTTTATGGTTGTACGCAGAGTGACGATTTGTTTAGAAAAAACGTTATAGGCTTCGTCCCCTTTTTCATCTTGAGCAAGCTGTATAGCTTCACTTCTTGCTTGTGTTAAGTTACCTATATTTTCTTCATATAGAGCTAGTTTTTCTTTTTCACTATCTAGCAAAAATGTTTTTTTATACTGTGCCATGAGCTTGTTATTTTCCGCTTCTTTTTCTTGAATTTCATCGAGACGCTTACGCTGATAGTTTTCATCTTTTGATAAAATCATTTCAAGCGTATTTGCATCAATCGCTCGGTTATTCGTACGAATTTGCCCTAACTGCCTGATTGGCTGCAGGCGGTCATTGTACATAGACTCCGAGCTGTCAGTAATTCGCTGTGTGTAAAAATAGCTGATCACGGCGACTGCAATAAGTGAAATTGTTGAAATTATAACCATGACTAGCAGCTTTCGATAGATACTCAGATTTCGTAATGCCCCCATAACATTTCCCCTTTTCGCTGATGTATTCTTCTGCTTTCACTTTCACACTTCGTTATATCTATCGGTCATAGAGGTTGTTCTATCCATAGTACGCTCGTGACTTTTTATCGGCATAAAAAATAGCTTCTTATAAAAAGAAGCTGGGTTAAAAGTAATTTCTCTACTTAGATTTTTGTCCCCGAGACTTTCCCTGTGTTATCGACGCTTAGCTTCCAGCTTTGTCCGTCAGGAGATTTAAGGATCAGGCTGTTTCCTTGCTGAAACTCGAGGTTTCCGTACATTTTGCTTCCGGACGTTGCCACCCAAGAGGAACCTGGCATCATRGAAGACGTACCGAATATGCGGTTAATTCGAAAGCGTTTGTGGTCTTTTGTATATTCGCTTAGCGTAAGTCTCATTTTATACAGCGTATTGGCTCGCACTTCTGCCGTTACCGTGTTTCCTAAGTTGTTTTTTACGTCTTTTGCCGTTGTCCACGCACCGTCTAGAGCTGTTAGATATTCAAATTTAATATTTTTAGGTGACTCGCCCCATCCAAATGAAACGCCAGCCATATTCAGCATTTTAATTGGATTTGCAGTAAAGTCCATTTCAATCACAACGGGAGCTGAAGCCGGCACGTCGAGATAGTTCATGCTTTGTTCATCAACTAAGCTGAAGCAGTTGCTGATGCTTCCTCCGTACGGGGCTTTTCCAGCGATTTGTTTGACGGTATATTTTTTATCAGCTTGTACGAAAATATCGTCTTGATTGCCGATGATATCAGGTGTTCCCGGAAGTCCTAGGGCAAATATATTTCGGGTTTGTTCAAAAGGAGACGTAATGTCATTATACTGTCCGTTGTTCAAAATCGATGTGGATAAAAGGTTAGAGGCAAGCTGATTTCGATGTGAGATACTCGTAAATTCTACGGGCGGTTCTCCTCCGTTCATCAAATACGTATCCCAAATATGCCCTTCAAACGTATTGTAAGCACCTGAACATTTAATTGCTCGTTTCGTTTGGCTGCGGCACTGCATTTGAAAATGAACAAAGCTGTTTCCCGACGTTTCATACGGCACGTCACTGATGCCGGCCACATCAATTCCATACTGACAGCCGTCAATCGATAAATAGCTAAAGTTATTCGCGTTAATCCATGCAGGCGTATTGATGTTGGTAATTTTTTCGGTTTGCAGCAGCACACCCCTTTCAAAGTTGCGAAGGTGTACAAAGGATACGTTCACAAAGCTGATAAAATCCCACGCTTTCTGGCAGTAAAAATAAATGCCTTTTCCATTATAAGCGCCTGACGTATTAATCATGCTGATGTTGCTTATCGTCGTTTTGTTTCCTGTTTCTAATTGCTGCGATCCGTGAAGATAAATGACCGAAGACGTAAATGATTGGTCAGTCACTTCAACCGTTCCACCTGAAATGGAAGCATCTTTTTGAAGGGTAAATACATGATAATTTCCCGTTACTTTAAGTTTTGTTCCGCTGTCCATTTCAAACGAAATAGACGGTTTAATCACAAGGGGTGATGCGATGGCGTACGTATAGTTTCCTGTTAGTAGTACTCGTGATAATTTGTTAGCCTCTGCGTAATCAATTGCTTGCTGTATCGCAGGTGCATCATTCGTCACGCCGTCTCTTTTCACACCAAAACAAGCGGCGTCGACTATTCTTTCTTCACTGCAGTTTTCCATTAAATTCATCTCGCTTTCTCAGCAGGTGTAAAGCATGTACTGCTTGTATTACTTTATGCGTTTTGACTACCTATGGTTCACTGTTTTCATAGAAAAAAAGCTTCCGTTTTAGAAGCTTTTTCCGCTCATGTTTACGTATTGATTAGCAGTTGATGCAATCATTTGACTCGACGTAAAGTGCTGTTCGACTTTTTCTCTTGCTCCTTTAGCAAATCGCTGCTTTTGTTCTTGCTCAGCATACAGCTCAGTGATTTTCTCAGCAAATGCTTGAGGTGAATAAGTGGGGATTAAATAGCCCGTGTCTCCATTTGCTATCGCTTCTTTCACGCCTCCTACATCAATTGAAATCATCGGTGTGCCAACGGCCATTGCTTCTAGAACAACCATTGGAAAGACTTCACGATGAGAAGTTAAAAGAAGCATATCCATTTTTGTAATAAACGCTTCAGGGTCTTCTACTTCTCCCCATATCTTTATCTTTTCAGATAAGCCTTGCTGGTGAATAAACTCTTGAATTCGCTGCAGCTCAGGTCCTCCTCCTCCGATATGAAACTTCATATGTTCATAATCTCGGAGCAATGAGGCAATTTCGATAAACAGTTCGTGATTTTTTTCTTTTGAAGCTCGTGCCAATAGGCCAATATGACAATCGAGTGAAGATGATTTTTCTTTAAACACAAACTGATCTAAATCCACTCCGTTATAAATCGTTGTTACTTTCCCGCTATTCACGCCGATATTCATTAGCTGCTCTTGTTCAAAGCGGCTGACGGTAATCACTCCATGCACAAAAGAGTTTACGAGTTTACAAAATAGACCCTTTGCTTTTTGTTCAAGCACCGTTACATTATGCTTTGTATAAAGTATTTTTACTTTTTTTCTTAGCATTCGATTTACGCATACTGCATACATCACCATACGCAGGCTGTTGGCATGAATGATGTCAATTTGACAGTCACGCACTTTTTTCCAAAGTATATAAAGATTGTGAAGATGATTTTTCCTGCTTAAAGGCGTGAACCGTTTTTTATATTGAATTTTACTGTATAGTTCTCCCATTGCAGCTGCTGTATATACGGTAATATCCGGATGATTCAACTGATTTTCGAGCTTGCAAAAATACGTTTCTGCTCCGCCTGTAATCAATTTATCCGTAATTAAAAGTACGTTTTTCAAGACTTCACATCCTTTACGATTTTGAGAGGTTTTTACTTTTAGCGTACGCATTTACGCTGTACTGCACAAAATAAGTGGCGCTTTTCCATAGAGGCAGCCGCTCTTGTTTGCGCAGTAGCTTCCAATACCTTGTCGCTGCTTTCAGCTTGTTTCTAGAAACGGAGCGAGATACAAGACGATAATAAGCAAGTGACTCTTGAAGGCCGTAAGCAGTATAGCCTTTTCTCAGCAGCGACAGCCACAGGGCCGTGTCTTCAGGCTGAATGTTTGGCATTGAAATCTCGGAAATTTGTTTTTTATCCAGTATGACTGTCAAACAGCCGATAATCGTATTTCCTACGAGCGTCTTGTAATCAACACTCTTAGGAACGTTTACTTCAACGCCCGTTTTTTCACCTTTTTCGTTCATTATGCTGTACCCTGTATAGGAAAAAGCGCAGTTTTTTTCAAGCATAAAGGCCACTTGTTTTGTAAGTTTTTCTGCGTGCCATACATCATCGC
>NZ_JBFULJ010000234.1:0-5182 GCF_056400385.1 Priestia sp. P5_B4 | reverse complement strand
CTTTTGTTTCAGTGGCGGAATTAAGAAGTATATCTGCTGCTGCAATGAAATTGAACCACCTTCAATCTAATATGACCGCCAAAATAAAGAAAAYAGAAAGCTATTATAATCAAGAACTGTTTATTAGAAACTCTAAAGGCGTTAAATTAACCAAGCAAGGAGAAAAATTGTATCACCAATTTAAAAAAATATTGCTTCTTTGGGAAGAAACTGAAAATAAAATGAAAAAACAAGATGAAAAACTCCGTATTGGCACCATGATATCAGTTGGGGGCACTCAATTCTCAAGCGCTTTAAACAAACTTTACAACACCTATCCAGATCTAGCAGTAACACTAAAAACGGGTTCAACCGAATATATCGAAAATCAAATTCTACTTGGACAAATCGATGTAGCTTATACAATTGGATCATTAAACAACCAAAAGATAAAATATAAAAAAGTAGGCGTAGAAGAAATGGTTGTCATTGGTCGCGATATTGATCAACACACGACATTTGATGACTATGTAAGGCAAAAAAATATACTGGTACTTTCAGATAAGTGCTTATACATGACAATATTAGATACTATTTACGCCAGCTTACATATTGAACAAGGTGACATGATCGAAGTTAGCGATCCAGAAACATTAGTACAATTTGCGTTAATGGGCATGGGAATTTCCTTAATATCTAAGCGTATCGCAAACCGTTATAATATCCATAATTTTTTAGAAGTTCCAACACCTTATCGGTACACTGACTTTTATCTCATTTCCCGGCTAAATTATGAATTTACACCYATCGAAAAACAGTTTATTGAATTGAATAACTTCCTTGGGGACACTTTTAGAAGAGTAGAAGTTTAATATTGAGGTTATAGTTTTTTCTGTAACCTTCTTTGTGATTTCTTGGCTATCATTGTTTTTTATATAGGTACAGTGAAAGATTTTTTCGCTTTACATAAAGCGTATTCTTAGCAGCCATTTATAATAAAGAGCAAATCAATGTTTGATTCGCTCTTTATTAATCTTCCCTCATATCCAACGTGTAGAATTCTACAACGTTATCTTCATTATCCTTAAAATACAGCCGCTTCTCTTTTTGCATATTGATATTAACCTCTTCTATAACCTTATGGTCAATACTAGCATCGTTTAATACTTTAATGGCAGAATCAAAGTTCTCTGTTTTTATATGTAAAGCAAAATGGATATGAATACCACCTTGTTCATAACTATCCATACCTAATACTTCCTAAATATTTAACACCATTAATTTCGTTATCGCTCTTTTTATTGTGCTGAAAATCATAAATTAAAATCATACTGTTGAAACCATCAGGCAAATATTCTCCATATTTTTCAACAAAGTTAGGAATTACTACACCATCATACGAACAGCCTTTTAACAGGTGCGAGAGCTTACGCATATCCTGATTTGCATAATGAGCTTCGCTAAAATCTTCGTCAAAGTAATCAACTTTAAAGTCCTTTTCAAATTGTGAGGGTATAGCATCTCCATCTTCCGTATAAGCAACCAACAGATATTTTTCTAGCTCTTCGCTAGTTGAAAACTTACCGATCCATAAAGATACATAACCTATCTGTTCCATACAATCCCTCTTTCCAAAAAACATTTCTTACATTACAATCATTCTTTATACTTTAACTCTACACGAATTAAACATCGATTAGCTCAATTAATCTCATTTTGTTCTTTAAACCAAACGTGTCATCAATAAAAACAAACAGTTCACCTAAAGAATCAACAAACTGAATGAATCCTGTCTTTGTTACGCATTGACTCTTCTTATATTATGTAAAGTGCACTTGCTAATTCATATATAAGGCTTTAACCCTTGCCACTCTAGATGTATAGCTTTAATAATTTTTGATGGAGCAAATTGTTCGCATCATTCGTCTCAACAAAATATTCTAATTGCCATTTTTGTGTTTTCATAGCTTGTTTGCTAGTTGGTTTATCCCATATCGGATACACTCTAATAGCCATTTTACCTTTTGTGGTAGCCGTTTTAAGGATTTTTTGTTTTAAAAGAATCTCTTTTGGAAAAATGAATTGTCCAAATCTATTTGTACTAGTGAAGGTATTAATAACTAATAGATCGGTAGCTTTTCCATACGAAAAGGCTTGGTTTTTATGAGCCGCATCTTTTTCCCAAAAGGATACAAACTGCCCTACCTTATTAGGTGTAGTTTTCGCTACCCTAAATCTTATAGATTTTGAATTTAACTGAAATATACCAGCGCCATAATCTGAGTTCTGAGCTTCTTCTCGAATAGCTTTTATAACGAAGTGATTTGGTTCATAAAAGTTCTCATTTACATAGGTTAACGCCTCATGAAATTCCATTGTTTTTACCCCTTATGTTTATAGCCCTCTCCAATTAATACTAAGTGGTTTGTATTTCTTTCCTCGAAATCGCGTCTAAATATCTTAAATATTCCAAATGATATAGCGAAACTATCCTTGACTTATAACACCTCTTGATCCATTAAGCGTTGCTACCCTCTTAATATAGTTAATGTGCCACATATTAACCTCATTTTTTACTCTTGTTCTCGATCTCTTTGTATTACTGAAATACTTGGAGGTTCAGTTGAAACCACATCAATTATATGATTCAAAGCATGTATTCCATAGTGCTTAAACGGGCCAGAGTGTATATCGTCAGCTATGGTACCAACTTCGATAAAATCTAGATATCTGGACTTTGAATAAACTGCAAAAGCGCCTCCTCTATACATTTCATATTCATCTATTACAGTAAAACTTTCGTTTCTAACAGAGTATGCAATGTACCAATCAAATGTAAGTCGAATTATAGGAAGTGCGTAGTCCACATCAATAGAGGCATACGAAGAAGAAGTGTTTTCTCCTGTTATCTCTTCATCTGCATTTCCACTAATTTTGCAACGTTCAATATCCACTATTAGCGCGTTATCCTCAGGTTCAAATATAGAGTTTAAATAAATACAGCCTTGATATTGAAGCAGTTTAGAGTAATACATAAAGCCCTCCTTTTTTAAACTAAAGCATCGAGTGAGTCCAATAACAAGTAAAAAAGCGTTCATTCTTGGATTACATCTATTCAAAAACCTCTAACTTTAAACGAACAAGCAAAAAAATGACGTGTTATTAGTTCGCGGCAAGATTGTCTAAACTTTAGAAAAGTATAGGCAGAAAGTTAGGATTTATTTTATCTTGAATATGATCTTTCTATGATCCTGCTTTATACGTTTCAAGCGCAGCTCTATTTTTCTATCTAACATTTTATGTGCGATTTGGAAAGTTACACATATGAACAGTAAGATAACAGTAATAATTATAGCGTCTGGCACTTGAAAGCAAAAACATAATATTGCTAAAAGAAAAGATATAGTACAAGTAAAGTTGATTATCCATTTTTTATTTCTATGAGCTTGAAGACTTTTTTCAAGCAGCTGCTTTTGTCCTTCTTCCCTTTTTATATCTTCTGAATTATTGAGTGTAGAGTTCAATGTTATTTCTCCTTAGAAAACTAATTTTATATAATTTATATATTGGCTATCTTTTCCCTTTAAGATGATGGTATAGTTGGGTGTTCTTAAAGAGAAAGCCCAATTTAATCAATCGTTTTGGCAAGGGCATAGGCTTCTTTCACGCTGATTACAACATCCTCCAACAAGCTCATTTTCTCCTCTTCTTCAACGTTTGCATTTAATATAGAAAAAAACAAAGCAAAGAATGCCTTCATGTCGATACATATAATGACTCTGTTTAGTAGCTGCTCATAATCGATCCAAAGAACCTATCAAAAAGAACATTCGTTCTCTATATTATACAAGAACAAACGTTCTCTTTCAATAAAAACTCTAAAGTTTTCCGAATTATTCCTATGAATAACGTCGAATTTATTATTTTATAAAAAAAGAAATACCTTATATACCTAGAGAAAGGTATCGAGATAACGAAAACAAAAAAACATGAGAAAATGTTCTATAAAGCGAAATTTCGGAATGAAATAATCAACAAAATTTGCCATAATAAGTGAAGTAAGGAGGTGTATTATGTTTCGATTGTATGGAGCCTTAATTGGGCTTAGTTTAATTTGGGGTTTATCTTTTGTATTTATGAAGTGGCTGCTTCCCTCAGCTGGAATATGGGGAATTGTATTTTTTCGTTGTTTAGCAGGTGCAATCATCTTGCTCCCGTTTTTATGGTGGAAGCGTAGAAAAGTTAAAGAGAAACTCCCCTGGAAGGCGTTGATTGTTGTTGGTATATTTAACTGTGGTTTAGCCTGGGGATTAATTTCCTTAAGCGAAACTGAGATAAACAGTACGACTGCCTCCATTCTGAATGCGACCACTCCAATCTGGACAGGTCTTATCGGATTTATTCTTTTTTCTTATCGACTTACCGGACGTCAGTGGATCGGTATTCTTATCGGTTTTTTCGGGATACTCGTCCTCATGAATTTTCAATTTGGTCAGATTTTCGGGAAAGGGTTTGTTGGGATTGGAACAATGCTTGTTGCTTGTATCTGCTATGGGCTTGCTGGGCAGTTAACAAAACGGTTTTTGTCTGAGGTGAGCGTACTAACTATAACAACCTTCACCCTACTAACAGGTGCTATCATCGGTTTAGTTGGGATGTTGATTACCGAACCATTTAAATCTGATTTATTGATTCATCCACTTCCGATTCTGGCAATTGTAGGTCTCGGCTGTTTTGGCTCAGGATTGGGTCAGTTAATCTATTTTTATATCAATAAAAATGGTGGCCCTGAATTAGCAGCGACGGTTACTTACCTGATCCCTGCCTCCGCCATGGTATGGGGTTATTTACTACTGGGAGAGACAATTACTCCAAACGTAGTTGTTGGACTACTTATTATCTTTGCTGGCGTTTATCTTTCATCGAGGAAATCAAAAAGCAAAACTCCGCATGTCACTCTTGTTAGCAATAAACAAAATTAAGTAAGTAGATTCTATAATCTGAGTCTTTAAAGTTATCTCCGAGAGAGGAATTAAGAAACTGAAAGACTACAGAATGTGATATATTTCAAATGAAATTCATCATACGTGATGATAAGGCGTAATTCTAGTTGTTCAATCTTGTTTAAAAGGCAGCCCTCTATTTGGCTGCCTTTTTTATTTCAAAGTAGAAAATAATTTTAAAATTCACTGCTCGTTATCCC
>NZ_JBFULJ010000233.1:0-5209 GCF_056400385.1 Priestia sp. P5_B4 | reverse complement strand
AGTCAAAACAGGATTCGAGATGTTAATTAATAATTTCTCGGCAGGTATCCTTGGAGGAATCCTAGCGATTTTAGCCTTTTTAGGGGCGAGCCCAGCTATAGATGCTTTCACTGGATGGCTTATTGTCGGGGTAGATTGGCTATTAGCTAAACATTTACTTCCTCTTACCAGTATTCTGATTGAACCAGCTAAAATTCTATTCTTAAACAACGCCATTAATCATGGGATTATTTCACCAATTGGTGCAGAGCAGATTAGAACGAGTGGTAAATCAATCTTGTTGCTCCTTGAAGCAAATCCTGGTCCTGGTTTTGGTGTTCTACTTGCTTATAGTTTCTTTGGAAAAGGGACAGCGAAAAAATCTGCACCAGGCGCAGCACTTATCCAATTTGTTGGTGGAGTTCATGAAATCTATTTTCCATATATTTTAATGCGCCCATTATTAATTATAGGTGCAATTCTAGGTGGAATGAGTGGCGTATTCACATTTGTTTTATTAGATGGTGGATTACAAGCTGTTGTGTCACCAGGAAGTATTTTAGCTTTTTTAGCTGCTACTCCGCCAGGGGGATATTTTGCGAATATTGCGGGTGTTCTTGTAGCAGCAGGCGTATCTTTTATTGCTTCTTCCATTATCCTAAAAACAGGCACGCAGAGGGAAGATTTAGATGCAGCTGCTCGCAAAATGCAGGCAATGAAAGGCAAGAAAAGTCCAGTAACAGAGAATTTTACAAAACAACAAGGAGAACTACCAACAAACGTTCAGAAAATTATTTTTGCATGTGATGCAGGCATGGGATCGAGCGCAATGGGCGCCTCACTTCTCCGTAAGAAAATAAAGCAAACAGATTTAGATATTCTGGTTACCAATACTGCCGTTAGTAATATTCCAAATGATGCTCAAATCGTTATTACTCAAGAAGAGCTGACGCCAAGAGCGCAACATAAGGTACCAAACGCTTATCATATTTCTGTTGGGAACTTCTTATCTAGTCCGGAATATGACAAATTAATTAATCAATTAAAAAATAGTGATATTGTTCATGGGAAAGAAGAAAAAATAGCAGTATCTTTAGAAGAAAACATAGATCATGATAATGACTTATTAATTGAGGCAAACATTTTCTTAAACCAACAATTTTCAACGAAAGAGGAAGCTATTCGATTTGCAGGCAACGTGTTAGTAAGAGGTGGATATGTAGAAGGAAATTATGTTGAAGCGATGATTGAACGTGAAAATATAACATCTACCTATATGGGGAATGATGTAGCCATTCCGCATGGTACAGAAGAAGCAAAAAAGAACGTTTTAAAATCAGGGTTTACTGTGATCCAAGTGCCAGAAGGTGTTGATTTTGACGGTCAGAAAGTTCGTTTGATTTTTGGAATCGCAGGAAAGGACGGTACGCATTTAGAGATTTTATCAGGTATTGCTATTACGTGTTCAGATATGGCTAATATTGAAAAGATGGTTCATACAAAATCAGCCAAAGAATTAATGGCTATTATTCAAAATAACTAAGGGGAAGAAAGGCATGAACATGCCTTTCTATTCTTTTATCGATGATGCCTAGAGCTTTCGTTATGTGAATCTACTCCTTAATAAAAACAGAAAAACTCATGGAAAATCTAAACCTTTAAGTAAATGATAAAATACTTTCCTTATAAACCCCTTAATATTTGAATAGTGTGTAGAAAAAATTTTCATATACCAAATTTGTATAAACAATCTTTAGGGAATTCAACCATGACGACCAACATGGGGGCCCATGTATAAGAGCCAAAAAGTTGTTATATTTTAGATTAAAATGAAGAGCCTTACTACTTGGAAATGTGTAGTAAGGCTTTTTAAATTTGTTTCATTTTTTCTCGAATTAAAGAACTTATCAGAGGATTACGCGTATATTGGTTCATCCTCGTTCTCCATCAAGCACTTTAAGTCTAAAACCAAACTGTTGAATAAGTAGTGGTGAAAGGATTAGGCAATCATTTGAGAGGAATGGGATAACAGTTGTCTTTTTATTTGATTGATAATAAGAATGTTAAATAAATAATACAAAAGTTTGAGGTGATGATCATAAAAATTGTGAACTAGGAAAAGTGGTGTAGAAATTTCTTCAATTCTGCTGAGTTGTCTGAGTCTGAACGGAAGTTTGGATGCTGTTGAAGTGGAAGACTAAAAATGTGCTAAGTAACTGTAATGAATACGCATTAAGCAGAAAAACTTGTAGGAGGAAAACAGTATGAAAAAACTATTATTTCCGATCCTAGCATTGGTGGTGGCCCTCACTCTTATCGCTTGCAACAGGAACGATGATACAAATGATACAAATGAGACTTCCCAACAGGATCCCTCTGAGTACGACCGTAAACTTGTCAAATTCCCTGACAATTACGATAAGGGTGTGAACTACGCGACTGTGAATCGAGGAAATGTCAGAGAGGAGGCTTACACGAGTCGGGAAGCAATCGAAGCTGTGCAGAATGGCCAGCCCATCCCGAGTGGCACCGTAATCACTCTCGAGATCTATGAGGATGAAGAGCTTTCTGAAATCTTCGTGATGGAAAAGCGCGATGGCTGGGGCGACCAGAACCCCCCCGATACCCCGCGTAATGGGGATTGGCTATACCAGGAATTTAATGGCGACAGGTCAGTGGATTACGAGGAAGACATCGGTCGCTGCTTTACCTGCCACGCGAATCAGGAACGGGATGACTTCGCGAATACGTTAGATGAGATGAAGAGTTATGAACTTACAGGATCGAAGGACAGCAGTACAGAATCCAGGTTCGCAGGTATCCCTATAGAGGGCTGGGAGGTAAATGCCATAGGTGATAATCATGAAATAATCGATGACGAAAAAAAAGGGGAAATGATCCAGAATACTCTTTTAACATTTTATTTTCATCGCGAGAAGAACTGAGGGATGTGTGTTTCCATTTGAAGTTCCCTAAAGGGAAAGACGAACCAGTGACGGTGGTAGTTTGTTGAGGCTGCGACCCTTCAGCCTAGTAGAATTCAGATTATAGTTATACCCACCTGTTCCTATAGAAGAAACAGTGGGTGCTATGACTAATTTGGTAAAAAAAGAGGATTACTTTACTAAGGATTAAGTGAGTGGTTTCCTAAATCTTTGCGTATGGCATACGCTGTCTACTCAGGTAGTGCATTGTAAGGTAAGTACTTAAACTAGAAAGAGGAGAACTTTTTTGAATCGAAATATATTAATCAGGCTGGTCATTGACCTTGCTATGACAGTTCTCATGCTAGTGGTGATGGCTTACCATGTTACTGGTAATGCAATCCATGAACTGGTTGGGGCTGTCCTGTTTATGCTGTTTATTTTCCATAATATTTTAAATCGACGATGGTATAAGACAATTATTAGGGGAAAGTACAATGTACGACGTATTCTTAAAATTATGGTCAATCTGCTTTTTCTTGTATCTATGGTTGTAGTGGTGATAAGCTCCGTGCCGATTTCCCGTGACGTCTTTCCCTATTTTCCTATAAATAATGACATGATTGTACGGCAGATACACGTTCTGACTGCATATTGGGGATTTATCTTTATGGCTGTACATATAGGATTGTCTTGGGGGACCATTATCAATGCAGTAAGAAAGATGACGGGCATTACAGGTATGAGCCGTATGCGTGCAATTGTGTTACGTGTGTTGGCGGTGTTGATTGTTGTCTATGGAGTGCATACTTCTTTTGAGAGAGACTTGGGTTCCAAGCTAATCATATATGATCCATTTGGTTCTTATATCTTAGATAACTCCGCCATGGGGTTTCTAATTGATTACCTATCGATCATGGGAATCTATATCTGCGGGACTCATTATGCTTTGAAATTTGTTCGTTCAGAAGTTGGAAAAGATTAAGGATTACAACAAGAAAATGGGGAACTCTCATATTGATTTAAAATCGGAAGGTATTAAATGAATTTATCTGTTAATTCAAGGCACAGCAGTTAAAGGTGCTCTTCCTTATATTACAAATGTAATACGCCATCTCTGCCGTCGTTTTCATATGAAATAAAAAAGGGGTAGCAACTAATTCTAATGAAGCCTCTAAATTACATGATCTAATTGTTAACGAAAAATAATCTTTCGATCATATTATCCCCTTATAAATAATATTGTCGGAGGAGTGATTGTGTTGGAAAGTAAAATAGGTAAGATAAAGTGTTTCGATTATGAGAAAGGCTTTGGACTTATTTCTCCAGATAATGGTGGAGAAGATTTGTTTGTCCATTTTAGTTCTATTCGTAATCTATCTAACTCTAGTTCATTAGAAATAGGGCAGAAAGTCTCTTACCTTGAATATAAGGGACAACAGGGGCTTCAAGCAGAATATGTTGTAATCATTTGAGAAGACGTTTTATTTTCAAAACAACAAGAAAGGCCTTACTAGAAAAAATTATAGTAAGGCTTTTTTATTACTTAATTTTTTTATATCTTGCCTGTTGAGTAGGRGATTCATGCGTTTATTCTTTGATTATTTTTTTCTCTCAGACGTTTTATATCTTCTCTAGGTGGAAGTCCAAACATGCGTGAATATTCACGAYTGAATTGCGATGGGCTTTCATATCCTACTCGAAAGGCGACATCAGCTGCGTCTGTTGACTCGGCTAATAACAAGCGCCGGGCTTCCTGTAGTCTTATTTGTTTTTGGAACTGAATCGGACTCATCGCTGTGACCTCTTTAAAGTGTCTATGGAGCGAAGAAACACTCATGCTTGCTATATCTGCAAGATCCTCAATTCGAAAAGACTGATCATAGTTATGCATGATATGTTCGATCACGTCTCTAATTCGATAGGTATAGCTACCTTCTACGGCCATCTGTTCTAGTGTTCCTCCATATGGTCCTTGCAGAACCCTATAGAGAATTTCTTGCTTGAATAGAGGTGCAAGTACTGGAATGTCCTTAGGGTTATCTAGCAAGCGAACTAATCTAATTACCGCATCTAACATGGATGAGTCTATTGGGCTGACAAACATTGCTCTCTTCTTAGTTTTTTTCGAATCAGCTTGGATTTCAACATCACCTAAAATTTCCATAATTTGATTTGGTGTAAATTCAAGTTTGAAAGCTAAATACGGAACAGCAGGAGAAGCTTCTATGACTTGGGCGGTAACTGGTAAATCAACAGATGCAACAAGGTAATTAGCAGGATTGTATGTAAAGCGTTCTTGCGCC
>NZ_JBFULJ010000232.1:0-5210 GCF_056400385.1 Priestia sp. P5_B4 | reverse complement strand
CAGTATATATCCCATATGAACCCTCCTCTTTTTCAAGATACCTTCTACTCCCAGACCTCAGTATTTTTCTCAAGAAGTATCGACATTGAAACAGCTTACTTAAATCCTCTACTTTAGACTTGCTCAAAACAGATGGCACCTTGTATCTATACCGCCTTTTTTGAACATATGTGATGTCTTATTCAATATATACCCTTTTTTACATCCTATCCCTCCAAAAATATCCGTGCTCTTTTTAAAAAAAGGTGATTTTGATATGATAGACTTTGACTATAAAACAAAAACTGTGCGTATACACACATCTATATCGATGTAGAACGAGAGCGGCTTCTTGCTTTAACTCCCTCTTATTTACTATTGATTATTCATGTTTTAAAAAGGAGGCCATGTTTTTTGCAACGTGCACTTTATCAAAATCAGATACTTAATCTTGCTATAACGGCTAGAGACCGATTTCAATATTTATATGAAGCTAGTCTCCGAGGAGAAATAACGTGTGCTCACTGCGGAGAACCAGTTAAATTATATCTGGGGATTGAGCATTCTCCTTACTTTTATCATGCTCAAGTTCCCCATGAAAGAGAAGAGTGTTCAGACATACTATCAGAAACAACAGCTGTGCAACAAATAAAAGAAACTCCGGCTGAATACAGAGAAACCAATGGATTTCGTATTCCTAAAGGACGAGCTATTGGCGAGAAAAGTTCAACTGTAAAAGAGAAAGCAACATGGAGGTCTTCCGCACCTTTTTCAAGTGTTCCTGCTTTTCGCTTAAAACCAGCTGTTCCTAAACACTCTGACTCTCCTTATTTAAATGAATTTAAAGAGAGCGGTATTGAATTAGATTCGAACCAATGGAAAGCTGTTACACATTCAGAAGGACCGCTCCTTATTCTAGCTGGTGCAGGCAGCGGAAAAACGCGTGTATTAACAGCTCGCACCGCATATATGATACAAGAAAAACAAATTGATCCAAAATCCATTATGCTGGTGACTTTCACGGCTAAATCAGCTAAAGAAATGAAAGAACGATTGGCTACATACCCAAAGATGTCCGGCTTACATCTTCGTCAAATGCTAGTTGGAACTTTTCACAGCATTTTCTTACGTATGATTGTTCATCATAATCCTCAAGCGTGGCAAATGGACCGCCTGCTAAAATGGGATTGGCAAAAAGAACAGATTGTGAAAGAAGCAGCAAGAGAGCTCCACGTGGATGAAAAAGATTTTCCGTTTGATCAGGCACTTCAGCAAATCGGCTATTGGAAAAACACGCTTGTTGGCGTGAAAGATGTTCGCCCAAAGGACAAATGGGAACAAGATGTGCACTTTTTATATCGTCGTTATGAAGAAGTCAAAAAGCAAAAACAGCTATTCGATTTTGATGACATGCTGTATGGATGTTATGAAATGCTAAAACAAAATCCCGATTTACTAACTCGTTATCAAAAAAGGTTTCGCTATTTTTTAATTGACGAATTTCAAGATATCAATAAAGTTCAATATAAAATTATGAAAATGCTAAGTGAAGACTCTAAAAACTTGTGTGTCGTAGGAGATGATGATCAATCAATTTACGCTTTCCGCGGAAGCGACCCTTCGTTCATTTTAAACTTTGAAAAAGATTTTGCTAATACAACTGTTATTACGTTAAACCAAAATTATCGTTCAGCTCATGCCATCGTTTCTTCTGCGAATAAAGTCATTGCACGAAATACAGCGCGCCGACAAAAAGAAATGGCTGCCCAGTTTGATAATGAGTTGCGACCTACATTCTTCTTTCCATACGACGAAGAAGAAGAAGCAACAATGATTGTAACGGATATGAAAGAAAAAATTAAGCAAGGGGCTTCTCCAACTGAATTCGCGGTCTTGTACCGAACTCACGCTTCTTCACGCGCCATCTTTGAACGTTTATCGCAGTCAAACCTGCCATTTTCAATCGAACAAGATGCGGATTCTTTTTATAAAAGACGAATGGTTCGAAGTTTACTTTCATTTCTACGCTTGAGCGTGAATCCAAATGAAGCAAGTTCGCTACAAGATTTAGTAAACGCACTCTTTTTAAAGAAAACAGCAGTCAATGACTTAAAAGCAGCAAGTATTCTTCATGATGGTACATTTATTGATGCACTTGAATATCTTCAAGATTTAAAACCGTTTCAGCAAAAAAAGCTCAAGAAAGTAATTCCTTTATTCAAGTCGCTAAAATCAATGTCTCCTTCTTTGGCACTTGAGACGATTTCTAAAGATATGGGATTCGATGATTTTGTCAAAAAACGCGGAAATGAAGGAAATATGATGGAAAAAGGTTCGGATGACGTGCGGGATTTAAAAGTTGTAGCACGTAAATTTAAAACCGTACCTGAACTGTTAGAGCATGTGGATCATATGATTGCCATGAACACAGAGATGAAAGCTTTAAGCAAGCAATTTAATGAAAGTATTCAGCTAACCACAATTCATCGAGCAAAGGGTCTTGAATATAAGCATGTATACGTACTGAGCAGCGTAGATGGCGGATTGCCTCATGATTATGCACTCGAAGCTTATCGAGGCGGAGATGATGTGCCGCTTCAAGAAGAACGCCGCCTTTTATATGTAGCCATGACGCGTGCACAGAATTCACTTTACTTATCTGTTCCGCAAACTAGAAGAGGTAAAACCGCTTATCCTTCAAGATTCCTGAAGCCGTTTATAAAAAAAGTGTAAAGGAAAAACAGGCTGGGACAAAAGTAGTTTCATTAAATTGCAACACGAACTATCTATCATAAACGGATAAATAGTTCGTGTTTTTTATAATCGCGGTGAACGCAGGTGCTTCTAGCTGTTGGTTGGAGGACAAGGCGAAGACTCCTGCGGGGACAGATGAGCCCCCGCAGAAAGCAGCAGTGGTCGAGGAAGCAGTCCAGATCATGTATCCAGATTGTTGGTCTTTAAATTGGATTCCTGTAGTTATGTTTCAACCTCTTTATCTTACTTCAAGCTAGCGTCCATAACCGATATTCTCGCCATCTATTATTAACCAAATATTCCACTAAGAGGTAGATATTCATAAGTGGATGCGTTACACTACGTTATGTACTGTACTACTATATTTTAGGGGGCTCCATTATTGAATGCAAAGCTTATTCATGAAAATGAAAAGATTTTTTTCATTCTGTGTATGGTTATCAGCTTATTAACCTATTTCTTTTTAATTATTTCACTCGTTGGTATTATTTATCTTGTAATCGGTTTTTTAATTACATTTATACTCCACGGTTTCTCTATTGCTCAAATTCGCAATAATGGAGTTAGATTGACAGAGAAGCAGTTCCCGCACACTTATCATCAGGCAAAACATTTATCTTCAGAGCTGGATTTAGAGCTGCCCGATATTTATATTGTTCAATCAGGCGGCTTGTTAAACGCGTTTGCTACACGTTTTTTTGGACGTCACTTTGTCGTTTTATACTCCGACATTGTTGAAATGATTGAAGATAATCAAGAAAAAGAACTTTCTTTTATTATTGCCCACGAATTAGTTCATATCAAACGTAAACATACACTCTACCACTCACTTATTCTACCTGCTCTTTGGGTTCCTTTTTTAGGAAAAGCTTACTCTAGGGCCTGTGAATATACGTGTGATCGCATAGCTTCCGTTGCGATTGGGGATGCAAAAGCTGCCACTCAAGTACTCACTATACTTGCGGTTGGTCATTGTCTAAATAAAAAAGTAAATCAAGAGGAATTTGTTCATACGCACTCACAGGAAAAAGGTTTTTTATGTGGTTGACTCAAGCTACTTCAACTCACCCCCCTCTCGCTCATCGTATTAAAGAAATTAATTACTTAGCACAGCATCCGGAACTGTTTGATCTTGATCCTAACGCATTTCAAACAAATGAAATTGCATAAATAGAAAAAAGCCCTGACACGTCAGGGCTTTATATAAAAATATTAAATTATTTTTTCTCATTTAGCATTTTAGCGATGGTCGCAAAATCAATGGATTGATTATTGTTTGCAATCGCCTTAACAATTTGTTCTTCTTTTTGTTTTGAAATTGGCTTATTCGCAATTTGTGCTACTCGCTTCACAATATTACGCACCGTTTGCTCATCTTTAAAATTAGCATTTTGTACAGAATTCGCAAGTTCAAAAATATCCTTCATATTAACGCCTGTTTTCTTTTCTATATTTTTAAACATATTATTATCCATTTTGCATGACCTCCTTTATTTATACTTCATCGTATGCACAATGTGCCTAGATGGTGCCCTTTACATTTAATAAAAAAATAAAGTGCGAGTGAAACTTCACCCGCACTTTTCGGTGCCTTATTCATAGAAGGGATTAATTGTAAAAACAAACACAACCAACAATAATTAATAGAATGAATAATACAACGATTAACGCAAAACCACCGCCGTAGCCACCACCGTAACCACAACCACCGTAGCCAAATCCGCAGCCCATAATATTACACCCCCTCTGTTTTACTCTCTATACTGTATGTTCACTCAAATGATTTTGTATGGGCTTTTCAACTGTGTACATTAAATTTCATTGTCCAAAAGGATCTTCAGCATCTTGCTCATCAAGTCTTTTTACATTTTGCTGCAGTTTCCTCTCTTTCTGTTCCATCTGCTTTTCTGCTTTTTCTACTTCGTTCATTCTCTTTCGATGTTCTCCCATCATATGCTGTTCAAAAAAACGTTCAAATTCATCGAAAAAATCCGGCATCTCTACACCTCTCTCCACCCTATGTAAAAAAGCATTGTCCGAGTGACAATGCTTCTATTACTTATCGCTTTGGTAACTTTGAACCACAGCCGCAACCACCTTGTTTTGGAGAAGGGTACTGGACTGGCTTAGGAATAGACTGCCCTTTCTTCACTGATTGTTTTGTCATTGGTTGTGGATGATAAGGCAGGGGCTGAGGGTATTGATTAGGATTATAATTATAATGATAATACATCATGTTTTGCCTCCTTTTCACAGCATCCTATCTATAACATTATATTCAGGACTAAAGAAAGACGTTCTATCTTATTTGTCCATTTTGCGCTGCATGGACAAAAATAAATCCGTGCTGTTTTTTGACTTTTTCACTCTTGATCTCTCTCCTCCCTTTTGCTCTGTCACTTCACGCAGCCGTTTTTGCAGCTCTTGAATGGTTCCTTGTGCTTCATGATTGTACTGTACAATGGACTGTTCGATTT
>NZ_JBFULJ010000231.1:0-5242 GCF_056400385.1 Priestia sp. P5_B4 | reverse complement strand
AGGTTGCTTTTTAGGATTCACACTCGTTGAAGAATGAATGCCATAACCATTAAATTATATCATAATTTTCCAATTTATTTATATTTTTCCGAAAAAAGCATATGTATAAAAGGAGCTCTTTTTATACATTCTCGTTTCTTTCAACTACCCAAAGAACGTAGTCATATCAACGATGTATAAAAAGCTGCATACTCCGGAAAAAGAACCCTCGGCGGAACCGTTCTGCGACAAGGGTTCTTTTTTGATGTGTCTTCCGGAAAGAGACATTATGTTAACTAAAAATGTATACTTAAACGAATATAATTTTGGAAGTATCTTAAAAACAAATTGATACACGTTTAAAAGGTAAAAACACTAACAAATGTGCACTATTTGTTAGTGTTTCTTTTGTAAGGATATTAAGCATCTACCTTAGCTACTCTTTCGAAACCAGTCTTTACTGCTTGTATAATTTCATTCACAGCGTAAATAGATACATTGACATTTGGATTTAACTGTTCGAACCAGTGATAGGCCCCAGGATATAAATGAAATTCAACATCAACACCGGCTTGCGCAAGTTTAGTTACATAGGTTAATGTTTCACTGCGGAATGGATCTAATTGACCGACACAAGTATATGTGTATGGCAAATTACGATAATCATCTGCTCGAGCAGGGACTGCATATGGAGGAATATTATCTGTTCCATATATTTCTCCTAAATACATTTTCCAGCCAGCTTCATTTGTCTTTTGATTCCAAACCAATCCTTCTTTAATTTCATTCGTAGAAGGTGTATTATTTCGGTCATCAATCATTGGATATAGTGGCATTTGGAAACAAATAGAAGGGTATTGTCGATCGCGGGCTAATAATGTCAATGCTGCTGTTAGTCCACCGCCAGCGCTCGCTCCTGCAACGCCAATTCGATTCGAATCAATGTTTAAGGGCTCTGCATTATCAGCAATCCATTTTAATGCTGAATAACAATCCTCAATTGATGCTGGATAAGGATGTTCAGGAGCTAAACGGTAGTCTACAGAAACGACCACACAGTTGGCCTCTTTTACAAATCTCATACAAGTATTATCATCATCATCTATAGATCCTAAGATATAACCGCCACCATGTATCCATAACAGGACAGGTAAGGGTTCATTAATTGATTTTGGACGATAAATTCTCAATGGTAATGGATTAGCATCAGGTCCTACAATGACTTCATCTTTTAATGAAAGGAATTCATCAACAACGGTAGGTGGTCTCATTTGTAATATTTCTTCTCTGCTTGCTTGCAAGTTCTCCGGGCGTAAATCGAGGTCTGGAAACACTTTTAATCCTGGTAATAACTCTGAATTTACTCGGTTCTTCATTTTAACATCCCCTATTTATAATCGTTTTCAAATAAGTGAAGTGTATTCTAAGTAGTTTAATTTTCATAAAATCACCACAATTAAATTGTAAAGTGGATATGTTACAATCGTCTTTTAATTTCAGTTACTCGAAATGATTGATTTGAACCGTCTGCTGCTTTTGTTTTAATCAATTTGAGCAACCCCAAACTATATAATTTAAGGGAGTTTATACTTATCTCCAATTGAGTACTGTACACAAATACCCTTTATAATTTACGGTTACTTACCACAAAGCTAGTGGCTCACTAACTCTTGGTTCTGGATAGACAGAATCTATTTTTACTAGATCCTCTTCTGTGAGCTGGATGTTTGCAGATTTCACATTATTTATAACGTGTTTAATATTACTAGATTGTGGAATAGCGATGGTTTGTCCATTACGAATACACCATGCCAATAAAATTTGAAAAACATCTGTGCTATACTTCTGCGAAATATCCAGTAATACTTTTTGTTTTGTTAAATCAGAACCTAAGCGATCTCCTCTTGCTACAGGAGCATATGCCATTAATGGCATGTTATGTTCTTTCATCATAGGAACTAAATCGAAATCAATTCCTCGATCTCCTAAGTTATAACGTACTTGATTCGTGACACAGTGATGACCGTTGGGCTGTTTTAATAATTTCGTCATATTAGTTACATCAAAATTTGAAACTCCCCAGGATTTGATTTTACCTTGCATTTTAGCTTTTTCCATTGCTTCTATTGTTTCTTCAATTGGAATACCACCTTGCCAATGAAGTAGATAAAGATCTAAATAGTCTGTTTTCAACCGTTTTAAGGAGTTATCTAAACTTATGGGTAATTGTTTTTTCGAAGCGTTATTAGGAAGAACTTTTGAGACTAGGTATAGTTTTTCTCGTTCAAAAGGTTTAATGGCATGACCTACTAAACTTTCAGAATTCCCGTCACCGTACATTTCTGCTGTATCAATGACTTGTATACCCGCGTCTAATCCCGTTTTCAAAGCATTTAATTCCTGCGTATACTTTTCCCTGTTATCTCCCATATTCCAAGTACCTAAACCGATTGGAAAAACTTCTCTCTCAGCTATTTTCACTTTTCTCACTTCTATCAACTCCTTCATATTTCAATTGTTATAGGATAAATACTTGATTTCCTTAATAGAAAAGTATTTTAAAGGGTTCTTAGTGCCTCTACAATTGGTGTTTCTCCATTGATCATATCAAAGGCTTTACCAATTGTTTGGTCATTCTCAAGAGAGGCAATTATGACTGAAGCAACATCTTCACGGGAAATTTGCTTATGTTCAAGGTCATCCGCCACTTTTACCTTTCCAGTCTCAGAATCATTGGTCAGATCTCCTGGACGGATAATCGTGTAATCAAGACCACTTCTCTCTAACCAAACATCTGCATAATACTTTGCTGCACTATAGACCGGTGAACTGTCCATCCATTCCAAATGATTGTTAGCATGCCATCTGTGAACACCAATTCCACTAACCATAATGAAACGTTTTACTCCAGCTTGTTTGGCTGCTTCCATTGACTTAATAGCCCCGTCTAAATCAATCAACATTGTTTTATCAGCACCTGTATGACCGCCGGAACCAGCTGTAAATACAACTGCGTCCGCATCTTTCGCTACATTGACAATATCATCAATGCTTCCTTCCAGATCAACGAGTACTGTTTTGACTCCGTGTACCTCGAATTTTTCCAATTGCTCTTCCTTGCGAATCATGGCAATGGGGTTATGCTGACTTGATTCTTGTAGCTTTCTCACAAGACGTTGGCCAATTTGTCCATTTGCTCCTATAATAAGTACGTTCATGATTTTAACCTCCTGTAAATAGTGGATATCTGACCCGATTGGATCAGATATATCCATGATTGATAAGAAATACTACTTTATTTCATGGTAACGCCGCCATCCACAGCAATAGACTGTCCAACAATATAACTTGCTGCTGGACTACAGAGCCAAATGACCGCCTCGGCAATTTCAGCACTCTGACCTAGACGACCAATTGGAGCGTTTTCTAGACCCTTTTCTCTTGAAAAATCCCCTAGATCAACCATTTGTTCAACCATAGGTGTCTCAATCGTACCAGGACAGACCGCGTTAATTCGTATTCCTCTTGGCGCGTACTCAATAGCAGCACTCTTGGTTATCCCAAGGACACCATGCTTTGTTGCACTGTATATTGCACGACCAGCAGCTCCTCCTAGTCCAGCAATTGAAGAACAATTTACAATTGTCCCGTTACCCTGTTTTTGCATTTGCTGCAATTCATACTTCATGCATAGCCATACTCCTCGAAGATTAGTATTCATGATGTGGTCGTATTCCTCTATAGTAAAATCAGCAGTGTCTATTTCTGTGTTGTTGATGACGCCGGAATTGTTATATGCAGCGTCCAATCTTCCAAAAGCTTCCACCGTCTTCTCCACCATGGATTTAACCTGATCTTCCTTGCTCACGTCACATTGGATGGCTATTGCTTTAAAACCTTCCTGCACCAATTTTTCCGCTTCTTCTTTTATGGTTTTCTCGTTGATATCCACCAACACCACAGAAGCACCAGCCTGTGCAAATGCTTTTGCGCTTGCCAAACCTATGCCTTTTCCTGCGCCAGTAACTAAAGCAACTTGCCCGTCAAAAAGATTACTCATAACTTTTCCTCCTAAACCTTTTCGATTTAATTTAAAATCCATACGTAGTTACGTTTGGAATGAACTACACGATTTAAATTTCAGTTCTTTTTCTTCCTTCATCCAAAGATACATCAAAATTGATGAGAGGGATCAATTTCTTAATCAGCCACTTTCCATCAACTTTGATATATTCATCAATATATGAACCTGCCAGAATAGAATCCTTGCTGTTTTTCCGAAATACTCCGAACGTATACCATTGTCCTGTTGCCTTATCTCCATCCACTGTAATAATCGGATTTGTCATATGATGACGTGATAAGTCTATTGATTTAGAGAAATCAGCAAACGCCTCGCGGATCTGGTCGTGTCCACTAAATTTTCCGAATTGTTCGCCACCATCCCAAATAGCATTTTCTGTAAAAACCGAGCAGATTCTATTTGGATTATGATTATCGTCACAAATCTCGGCGTAAGTGTATTTAAGCTGTTTAATTGCTTCAATGTCTACAAGTTTTTGAATTTCTTTTTCCATTTCATGTTGTTGCATAATAGCCTCCCAGTCCAATGCCAGATGAAGACATGCCGATATGTTTGCTGCTAAGAGGATCTCGTGCAAGATACGGTGACAGTGATAAAAAACATCCCCGCGCCATTCACCAAGCCAGTTGTTTTTTACTAAAACATCTTTTGGTTCGTCCTCGGAAGTCACAATGTTTTTATATAACAATGGATATAACGGATGGTTAGGGATAGAGCCGTTATCCTCATATTTAAATGCTATCGTGATGTCATCTGCCTATTTAATTAATTTTTTTCTTTCTTAATTCTTATTTTTATTTGAACTACTATCTTCGCGGGCAAGAAATTTCCCTTCATAAGGGAGCATTAGTTCTTCATTGTTGTTAATCTTTCTATTTAATAATTCATAATTCTTGTTTGAAATATCAACCTTTTCAGAAAAATAACTTCACTTAACCTCCTTTCATTTATATTTTTCAAGAGAATGCGCTTGTATCGGGTAGAAATGAATCACGGAGTTTACAATTTCCTTTCGTTCATTTTTATCCTGACTTTTTCTCTTGCAAAACCATGTTACAGGTTATAGTTAACTCTAAGTCAAGTGATTATTTTATATTTTTTTGGAGGTTCGTACCGATACTGATTTCATATCCTTTTGTTGCTTTAAAAGAAAGTTTGATCAAATTAATACTACTAACC
>NZ_JBFULJ010000230.1:0-5249 GCF_056400385.1 Priestia sp. P5_B4 | reverse complement strand
TTTTAACAGTGCTTGATCTTTCKTCTGCTCTAGCTGTCCAGCGAGCTTCTCCATATGCTGAAAGTCTTTCTTTAAAACAGAATCTTTTACTTCAATCGTGCCAATCGTATTATTAATGGCTGTGGCTTCTTCTTGTACGGCAGGCCAGTCTGGATGCTCAATGGCACTCCACCCCGTCAAATCATTTAGTACGTCATGATGTTCAGCAATAAAGTCTTTTGCCTGCTGATCGCTGCTTTCCAGCTTATCAACTTTTTGTTGATCCACTTTAATGGCACTTGCCTTTATACTTTGCTGTGATAAAAAAGGAATTTTTCCGTTTTGGTACAATATCCATCCTGTCGCTCCTCCCCCGACTAAAAAAACGGATAAAGATACCGAAATGATCATACGCTTCTTCTTACTTTTATGTCTTTTTTCCATTTGACTCCTTTCCGGGTATTCAAAACCCTTTAGGCCTTATGAACTGAAACGAATAACCTACAAAAAGAATTTTACCATATTTTTAATATTAAAAATATTAAAAAAGAGACTCCTTCGAGTCTCTTTGAATCCACTTCAGTTAACTTTTACCTGTGTGTAGCGATTTTTAGGAACATTCAACTGCAAGTTACTTCTTAACGTACTCCCTTCGTATTCTGTACGATACAGGCCTCTTTCTTGCAGTATCGGTACAACATGTTCAACAAAGTCATCTAAGCCATGCGGAACGCTTGAATGAATAATAAAGCCGTCAGCTCCTTTTTCTTCGAACCACTGTTCCATCAAATTAGCGATATGCTCTGGCGTCCCAATAAATTGTGTTTTAGGTGTAGCAATTCGCAGCGCTGCTTCTCGCAGTGTCCACTTATATTTTTTGGCGTTTTCTTTAATTTTGTCGGTTGTACTGCGGAAACTATTATTCCCTATATCCCCCAAGTCAGGAAATGCATCATCTAATGGAAACTGTGAAAAATCAAAATGATCGAAAAAGCGTCCTAAGTAGTTTAGCGCATGTTCAATTGTCACCAATTGAGAAAGTTCTTCATATTTTCTTTCGGCTTCTTCGTTTGTACTACCAATTATAGGACCAATTCCCGGAAAAATTAAAAGTTCGTTTTCATTGCGTCCTTGCGCTGCAGCTCTCAATTTTACATCTTGGTAAAAAGCTTTTGCTTCTTCTAAATTGTCTTGTCCCGTAAACACTGCGTCAGCCGTTTTTGCTGCTAAATCTTTTCCGCTTTCAGAAGATCCTGCTTGAAACACTACGGGCTGCCCCTGAGCTGAGCGCCCAATGTTTAACGGACCTTCTACAGAGAAAAATTCGCCTTTATGATGCAATCGGTGCAGCTTTTTCTCCTCAAAAWATTGTCCGGTTTCTTTATTTCGAATAAATGCATCATCTTCCCAAGAATCCCATAATCCCTTTGTTACTTCTAGAAACTCTTCAGCTATTCTATAGCGTTTGTCATGAGTGGGGTGCTCTTTTCCATAGTTAAGCGCAGATCCTTCTAATGGAGATGTTACAACATTCCATCCCGCTCGGCCGCTGCTAATATGATCAAGTGAAGCGAATTGTCTAGCCACCGTAAACGGCTCGCTATACRAAGTCGATAGAGTGCCGACTAAACCAATATGAGAAGTGACAGAAGCAAGTGCTGATAGAATAGTAAGAGGTTCAAAACGATTCAAAAAATGCGGAAGCGATTTTTCATTGATATATAACCCATCGGCAATGAACACTAAATCAAATTTTCCTTCTTCCGCTTTTTGAGCCTGCTGCTTGTAAAAACCGAAATTAACGCTGGCATCTGACAAAATTTCAGAATGTCTCCACGCCCCCATATTACCTCCGACTCCATGAATAATAGCCCCTAGCTTTAATTGTCTTTGATGTGTCATATTACCATTCTCCTTTTTCATACCCATTCATAAATTCTCGTAATTGATTGGTTAAACCGCCTGCTCCAAAGCGAAGGACTCCTTCTTTTTCTGTCTTTCTTCCATTTCCTTCTTGTGCAAATTGCAAAAAAGCGATAACGTGAACTCTTCTAGGATGAATATTTTCAATTCCTTCGTCATAAAACCATTGATCAATTGTATTGTAAATCCCTTTATTGACTCTGAATTGACTGTGGCACCAATTAAAAAACTGGAGATCAGGCAGATTTAAATATCTCGCTTGCCCTAGCTTGGAAGCTGTAGCTTCACTAGATACATAGCCCATATGTTGAAATCTTTCCTTTGCTTGTAGCGTATCAGCTTTAATTTGATGCTTTAAAAATTCAATAGAAGGGAATTTTTTCTCTCCTCTCACCCGAAAGATCACGTCGCATTGAACTGTCTCTCCATAAATAACGTCGTTAAAATCCAGAATATGAACCTCAAATGTTTTAGATAGTTCCGATCCAAATGTCGGCTTAACTCCTACATTCATAACTCCTATATGTTCAAGTCCCCGCAGATGAACGAGGACACCATACACGCCATTTTTTAATTCCTCATGCTGAGTATCTATATTAGCTGTTGGAAACCCTAAGTGTCTTCCTTGCTGCCTTCCAGGTACAACCTGCCCTTTTATAATAAGTTTTTTACTTGTTTTAGCTTTTAATGCTCCTCTATTCACTACGTTCACCCTTCTTCCCTTAAGTCTAGTAAAAAATAAAAGGTTCTTTGCACAATGTCACACATTGTGCAAAGAACCTCTAGTGATCTAGTCGGTTTGTTTAATTTGATGATTTCATCATATACTTATTATTCCTATGAGTCAAGTTGGTTTTCGATTAAAATATTAGATTGTTTTTTCATAAATATAAGAGTAAGGAGAATGCGTTGGGTTAATACGCTTGAAAAATTGCTTTGTTCGATCTTCTTTTGGATTTAAAAATATGTCTTCAGGATGACCTTGTTCGACAATCTTTCCTCCGTCCATAAATACCACGTGATTAGAAACTTCACGGGCAAAACTCATTTCGTGCGTAACAATGATCATTGTAATTCCTTCTTCAGCAATTTTACGAATAACAGACAGTACTTCACCCACCAGTTCAGGGTCCAAAGCAGACGTCGGCTCATCAAATAAAATGACTTCAGGATTTAAAGCAAGCGCTCTAGCAATGCCCACTCGCTGCTGTTGACCTCCTGATAACTGACTTGGATAAGCATTTGCTTTTTCAGCAAGCCCCACTTTTTCAAGGACGTCTAAACTGCGTTGTTTCGCTTCTTCCTTTGGCAGCTTTTGAACAATAACTAGCCCCTCCATAATATTTTCAATAACGGTTTTATGTTTGAACAAATTGTATTGCTGAAAAACCATCGTTGTTTTTTGTCGAAGAGTTAAAATGTCTTTGCGGTTTGGCTTTTGGCACTGAACCGTAAATTGATCAATCGAAACTTCTCCTTCATCTGCTTTTTCTAAGAAATTAATGCAGCGTAAAAACGTAGTCTTTCCAGAACCACTCGGTCCTAAAATGGTCACAACGTCGCCTTTTTTAACAATTAAATCAATACCGTCCAATACTGTATTATCACCAAATGTTTTTTTTATATTTGTTAATGCAATCATACAACTCCTCCTCGATTATAAACCGTTAATTTTCGTTCAAGCAGCGCTGTTATCCCCTCTATTAACATCGTCAGCATCCAATAAATAAGAGCAGCAGCAATATAGGCTTCTAAAAACTTGAGATTATTGGAAGCTACGATATTAGCAGCACCGTTTAGCTCTTTTTGCGAGACGATGAATGCGATAGAAGACGTATGCAAAAAGCCGATGAAAATATTACATAAATTCGGTAAAGACAAAGCAAACGCCTGTGGAAAAACAATTCGTTTCATTGATTGAAAACGATTCATCCCAATGGCATACGCGGCCTCAATTTGTCCTTTTTCTACAGCTAACAAACCAGAGCGAATAATCTCTGACATATAAGCTCCCGCTGTAAAAGACAAAGCGATTAATACAAATACGACAATAGGAATGCTGTTTGCATTGAAGCCCCATCCACAGTAACTCGATACTTTATTAATAAATAACGGGAACCCTAGGTAAATAACCATAATATGAAGAATAGCAGGCGTTCCTCGGAAAAATGACACGTATACGTTGGCAATTGGCGTTATTATTTTTACTGAATTGATTCTCACAGCCGCAACAGCAATACCAATAATCACCCCGCCTAGTAACGGACCGGTGGTAATAAGGAGCGTTAAAGGTAATGCCTTTAAAATTTCTACAAATGCTGTCCATATAAATGGTACATCAATAATCATGTTTACACCTCTTTTAGTAAGCTCGTTTTATACATGAACAGGCTGATCATGTTTTTGCAGCTTCTGTTCTGATTTCACAAAAAATTTCTCTAATATAATCGCCACCAAATAATAAATAATGGCAAGTGCGATATATACCTCCACTGCATGAGCCGTTGCAGCGATAATGGTATCTCCTCTTCCCATCATATCCATCACACCAATGGTAAAGGCTAAAGATGTATCTTTTAAGGACCCAATCACAAGATTTCCAAAGTTAGGAAAGGCTACAACGAGAGCTTGCGGCAGCACAATTCGAGTGAACGTTTGTTTTCCGCTCATTCCTATACTATAAGCTGCTTCGGTTTGCCCTTTATCTACACTATTAATGGCACCGCGCATCATTTCAGAAAAAGACGCCGCCGTGCTCAGTGAATACGTGATAATAACAAATACAAGCGGAGCCATTCTTGAAACGTCAATATGAATCAATTGTAAAAGGGCAGGTATCCCGTAAAAAACTAAAAATAATTGAATTAAAATAGGGGTTCCCCTCATAAAAGAAATATAAACTGCTGCTATTTGGCTTAACACCGGTACTTTATAAATACGAGGCAGGGCAATAAACAATCCCAAGGTACTGCCAATCACAAGTGAAGCAATCAAAATCCAAATTGTAATATGCAAATAAGATAATAATTGAGGAATAGAGGTGAAAATCAGCTCTATATCAAATGCTTTTCCCATCTTTTTCTCTCCTTTGTTTCCCTCTACAGGTAGCGAAAGGACCCAAGTTCAAGGCTTGGGTCACAGTAAGTGCTTTAGTTATTTCCAGCTGCTTTTGTATAATCTTCTCCCAGCCATTTTTTACTTAATTTTGTCAATGTTCCGTCTTCTTTTATTTCTTTTAGCGCTTTATCCACATCTTTTTGTAAACCTGTTTCATCTTTGCGAAGCATAAAATATACTTTTGAATTTGAAATAGCAGGCCCTACAACTTTTTGCTCTGCGTCCGCTTG
>NZ_JBFULJ010000229.1:0-5259 GCF_056400385.1 Priestia sp. P5_B4 | reverse complement strand
GTTTAGAGGTGGTAAGAATATATTCCGTGTTAGGAGATTTTCAGCCTGGATCTCCCTCTCTACAAACCGTAAATATACACTCATGTCCTCATCATAACTTGTAACATATAGCTGTTTTTCAATATGCATTTATTATATTCATTTTCAAAATAGAAATCAACCTTTCACGTTATATTTTGCTTTTGATCAAACGGAAATTCATTTTTTTCGTATAACATAACTTTTTCTTGGAAGATATTTTGAATGGTATAAACAAAATCATGATCATGCTGGTCGCTATACAGATGAATAGCAGCTGGAGATAAACTTAGCAAAGGCGCGATAATAGTTGAGTCTATGTATAATGATTCTTGTTCAGATAAAAAGGCCTCTGCTAGAGCTGCACATTCACGTTCAGGAACATATCTACTGTTGTGGTCGTACAGTACAAACTTGTTTTTGTTCAAGTGCATTACATACACGTTACCTGTAGATGACTGTCTTTCATTAGCTGCTTGACGCAGCTGATGAATAAGAATTTGATAGTCTTGTTCAAGCTTATATTCATCAATCGCCAGCTCGGCATAATAGCGCAGCCGCTCTTGATATTCTTTTAAACGGAATTGGAGAAAAGACTCAAAGGTGAATGTTACATTATGAATGAAGAAGTCTTGAAGAGCCTGGCGGATAAGTAATTCTCTTGGAAGAGAAAATGTTTTTTGCGGAATTTCGCCTCTCTCTCCTTCCATAATCCCCCCCATAATTTGAAGCAGCAAATCTTGCTCTTCCTCTTCTGAATAGAAAAATTGTTCTTTTAATATGTTTACCATCATCTTTTTTTCTTTCTTTTTTAAAATTACGTGGGTTAATACCGGTATCACCATGTCTTGTAAAATGGCCTCTCTATTGTATGTCTCATCAATGACTAAAAGCTGATTATTCACCAGCTTCAAGCACTGTGAACCATATGATAAAGCGCTTCGCTTCGCGCATAAAGACTCATATACAACGACTGCGTCTTCTACATATTTAAAGAATATTTTCATTCCTCATAGCCCCCCTTTGGACACGCTTTATTAATGTATATGGGGCAACATGCAAAAAAATGAGCAAGTCGTTACAAGAAATGTAAAACGACCTGCTCATCTATTTCGTTTATTCTCTCCATTCATTTCAACAGGAATGGCTAGAGACTTAATTCGTTCCATGACACGAGCGGCTTTGAGCTCTTCCTGCTCGCCTCTTTGGGTATAAGTCAAATGATGTTGTAGCTCTTTAAAATTTAAATTCGAGCTGAAAAATGTCGGCAAATTTTCGAGCATACGGAATTGTAAAATGGTTCCGAGCACATCGTCTCGCATCCAGCTCGTTACGGATTCTGCTCCGAGATCATCAAGCATAAGAACCGGTACTTTTTTGACATACTCTATTTTCTCATTGAAACTTTGATCTTGAAACGAACCTTTTAACTCACGCAAAAACTCAGGGACATACAGAATGGTAGATTTCACTTTCTTTTCGGCTAATGCATTGGCAATTGCTCCAAGAAAATACGTTTTCCCCACACCAAACGAACCATGTAAATATAAAGCTTTCATTTTCTTATTCGGCTCATATTCTCGCACAAAATCTCTTACTAGTTTAATGGCTTCAAATCTTCCCTGCTCAATTTCAATATCAGACATTGTTGCCTGTAAAATTTCTTTAGGCACGTACATACACTGAATAAAAGATTCTTGTTCTTTTCGCTCATCTTCTTGTACTTTTCTAGGACAGCGTTCATACTGTAAATCAATATTACGGCCTTTTACAACCAGCTGAGGGTGGTATCCTTTCACCATGTTGACACAGCTTTGCAGAGAAGGACACTTGTCACAGCATTTGCTTTGATCGATAAATTCATGCATCTTCATCAGACCTCGGTCAACCATTTGCTCATCTAACTCATGGCGATGCTCTTGCAAAAATGTTTTAACTTCGGGATTAGACAGGATACTGTTTCTTAATGCTTCTAAGCGTGCTTTAAAATCCTTTTTGTTCACTAACTGATTTAGTGAATCATTGATAGGCTTCATCTTTTTCACCTCACCTCTATCATACCTGCTTTTTATTCTTTATGCTTTTGTTTTAGCTCTTGATCTAACTGCTTGAGCTCTTCTTGTAGCTTTCGTTTTTCTTCTTCAAATCCGTCCACTTCTTTTGAAGGCTGCTTTTTCTCTTCTTTTTCTTCATCGCTCAGCCACTCTGGCACCATTTCTTTACGCACAATTTTTCGTCCAGCTGTTTTTTTATTTTGCTTTGCTTCGGTCCAATTCTGATATTCTTTCTGTTCATTTTTAGCTAAATTCATGGCATCTTGAACAGTTTGTACCTTTTTGCGCGCCCAGTGTCCAGCAATTTTCTCTACATAGCTCTTAGATAATTTCATATCGGATCTTAGCATCACGTAGTAAATTAGAACATTTACTACCCCTGGTGAAAGCTTTTGGTTAAACATCACTTCTTCGATCATTTGCAAGTCTGCTTTTGAAGGCTCTGCTCCCCCGGAAAACTCGATCAAAAGCTGTCGAGGAGAAGTCACTTCAAGCTGTTGAATGAGCTGCTCTTCCTTTGTCTGCGGCTGCTTTTCCTGCATGGTACGAAGCATAGGTGGCTGAATTTGTTCGCTTAGATTTGGAAGTGCTTCTCCATTTTCAAATTGGTAAAAGGACTGTGCTGCTTTTCTAAGCAATTCAATATCAACTTGATCGTTCTCATTTAGCGAATCGAGCACCACATTTTTCATTTGAAGAGGATCGATACCGTATAAAAAGGCTAGCTTTTCAATCGCTTGTTTTACTTTAGATGTAATAGACCTTTTCGAAATCATTGAATCTGTTAGACCTGCTAAAAATAAATCAAAATCAAAGGAATCCGGGCTCATCTCAATAGAAGCGCGTTTGGAGGAATCCACAAAGTCCGTTTGAGCATCAGGAGAAAATACATCCTTGCTTTCAGACTGAAAACTTGGAGCCAGCTCCGTTGCTTTAACTGATTTAAATACATCGTTAAATGAATGCGTCACATCTTTGAACGATTGCTCATCGACGAGTGAATCAGAAAAATAATTTTTTACTTTTTGAAAGATAGATTTCCCGAGTCGGTTATATAAATATACATTTAACACGCCATCGTTAAAAAACTGATGGGGCGTCAGAGGAGGAATGAGCTCATAAATGAACACACGAACATCATCTTCTTCCTTAATATATGTTTTTAACAAACCAATGCCTTCTAATTTTAACCGCTCATGGTAAATAGCTTTCAAATTAATTTGCATCATTGACATTAGATGATGATGCGTAGACTCTTTCCCCCATAAACGATCTTGTTCCAGCTCGCTCCATAACGTCATATACAGACCAAAGCACGTTGTACCCACCAACGGCTGATAGAGCATGGTTAAAATCTTTCGGTCGTATTCCTGCAGTATGCCGTTCGAACGAACAACATAACGATCGACCGGTATCATTTCTTTCCAATGTTGTTCTTTCATGTCGTTCCCTACCTACTTTTAAAGTAATAGAAATGACAAAAAAAGAGCCTAAAGAATACTTCAATAGCTCTTTTACAGTCGTTCCTTCTTAATTAAATCTTTTAATTCATCAATAAATACATTGATGTCTTTAAATTGTCGGTATACAGAAGCAAATCGAACATAAGAGACTTCATCGATAGCAGCTAATCGCTCCATCACCATTTCTCCTACAACATCTGACTGCACCTCTGATGTACCCTGACTGCGCAGCTCTGTTTCAATATCGTGTACCGTATCTTCTAATTGTTTTAAGCTTACTTGGCGTTTTTCACACGCCTTAATTAACCCTCGAAGGATTTTGTCTTTGCTGAACTCTTCTCTCGCTCCATCTTTTTTTACAACAATTAACGGAAGTTCTTCTACTTTCTCAAAAGTTGTAAAACGATAGTGACACTCTTCGCATTCACGTCTTCTACGAATAGAGCGGCCTTCTTCTACAGGGCGCGAGTCCAGCACTCTCGTTCCATTGTAATGACAGGATGGGCACTTCATATTCTCAGCTCCAATAATAAACCTTGTTTTTCTTTTTATTTTCTCTTATATAAGTTAATTTCCATCTATGTTAGCCGGCTACTCGCCATTTATTATGATTTTTATCATCATTTCCTTTAACAAACACGATGCTGTATTAAAGGATTTGCTTTATTCCATCTTATAGAAAACAAGGCTTGAATACAAGTAAAGGAAAAGGAATTTCCCCATTTTATTTCCTGAAATTCAAAAATGATAAGGAACTTACGAAGAAAGAGGAATGAGTTTTTGATCAAAGCTCTTATAAAGCGTACGTACAAGTTCTTTACTAAAACCAAAATCAACCGGCACCACTTTTGATTCTGTTGTAGCAGAAAAATCGATAGCGGTTTCAAGAGGACGTACGTTAATAATGGTAATCACAACAAAAGCTTTTCTTCCTTTTACAACGTTTAAGCTAATCTCTCCTCGCTCTTCATATGCAGCAAGTATCTCTATCCCTTGCATGTGCTTCAACATTTCATGAACTTGCTTAAATGCATTCCCGGCTGTTGTTTTGTAATAATGCGTTTTTAGAGTTGGATCTGAATGGTGATCGCTTGTTTCTACATGATTAGAAAATAAAGATTTAACTGCTTGTACTACCCCCATGTTGTTATCCCCTTTGTTTTTGCGTATTAAAAATTTATATACTAAAAAGAGGTGTGTAATACACCTCTTAACTTACGTAATCAATCGACACTATTAAAGTGCATTCGCTTTAGTTTGTTTTACCTGAACAGGACCCATTCCACGTGGCAATTCAATTGTTTCACGTGTCTGTGCACTTAGAGCATCTGCAATATAATCTGCTGCGATTGTAGGATCTAAATGACCACAAGTATAAACATCGATACTTGCATAACCATGCTCTGGGAAGCTGTGAATCGTTAAATGTGATTCTGAAATAATAACAACGCCACTTACACCTTGAGGTGCAAATTTATGGAACGCTACTTCGCGAACTTCCGCACCAGATTTTAAAGCTGCATCAACAAACGTTTTTTCAATATAATCAATATCATTTAACTTATCGAAATCGCATCCCCATAATTCTGAGATGACATGACGACCCATTGTTTCCATAATGATATTTCCCCCTTTAACAATTTTTAATCGTTAAACATGAAGTTCTTTCGCCATATAGCATGTTAACTACCACGGGGGAAAGTTAGTCCAAAGAGGTCCTAACC
>NZ_JBFULJ010000228.1:0-5286 GCF_056400385.1 Priestia sp. P5_B4 | reverse complement strand
GTACTTAACCATACCTTATGAGGTCAATGAGACTCTGCGGACGTTAAACGTACGGTTGATCATGTAAATCAACCTTCACAACTGAAGCGAACTGAGAGGAAAATAATTTACGAACTTCACCCTCTGCAATATCTCCACTTAAATAAGCTATATCCTTTTTGAGCCTAAAATCCCGCATGTGAAACATGCGCTAAAAAGCAGAGATATGCTTGGGTATCATGTTCTAGTTTACTTGGTTTTTTATTGGTGCAAAAGATCGGCGGTGTTCTGGCAAAATTCCATATTGTTCGATTGCTTCTAAATGTTGTTTTGTTCCATATCCCATATGTTTTTCGAATCCGTATGCAGGATAGCGTTCACCAAGTTCTTTCATCATTCGATCTCGCGTCACTTTTGCAATAACAGAACTTGCAGCAATGGAAATGCTTGTAGCATCGCCTTTGATGATTGACTGCTGCGAAATAGGCACCGGCAGCTTCATCGCATCAATAAGCAGTTCATCAGGCTGAACAGCTAGAAGTTCAATTGCTTCAGTCATTGCCTTTTTTGTTGCTTCATAAATATTAATAGAATCAATGACCTCTGCGTCTATAATACCTATACCGATAGCGACAGCGCTTTTACAAATTTCTTCATAAAACGCTTCTCGCTTTGCTTCTGATAACTTCTTTGAATCCGTCAAACCAGGGAGAAAAAAATCCGGCGGCAAAATAACAGCAGCAGCTACTACCGGTCCTGCTAACGGTCCTCTTCCTACTTCATCTACTCCGGCAATATAGGTTGCTCCTTGATTGTATAATTCGTTTTCATATGCCATCATTTCATCAAACTGTTTCTTCAAGCGCTCAGCGGCTTCAAATTGCCTTTGTTTTTGAATAATAACCTGCTGCACACCTTTACGCTCATCTTGCGCATATGCCTTAAATAAAGCATCTTCCGGGCTTCTCACTTGCTTTAGTTCTTCTTTTATTTCCTTAATACTCTTTTTCATTAGCTCCACCTTCTTTATATCAACATTTTCATGCGGCACTTTTACATAAAAAACGCCTCATGCTAAAAAGGCAGAGGCGTTTTTTGTTTCAGTTCGCAATGTATTGCTTACAGCTGCTGTTCAGCTTCACTTGGATCATCAAATGTAAAGGTGCCAATTTTATCCGTTCGAATTTCTCGAAGAACAAGCTCAGCCGTTTTATCGTAATCCACCATGCCGCCACCCATTAAACAGCCGCGGCGCGACCCAATTGCATCAAAAAGCTCTACAATGTCTTCAGGGATTTCATTTAAATCATAACGCTGCTTTAATTGTTCTGGGTAATGGCTAGTTAAGAAGCGCAGCGCATAAACAGCAACATCTTGCATGTTTAAAATGGTATCTTTAATAGCACCCGTTGTCGCAAGCTTATATCCAACTGTTTCATCTTCAAACTTAGGCCACAAAATACCTGGCGTATCAAGTAGCTCCAGCTCATTTCCTACCTTAATCCACTGCTGTGCTTGCGTCACACCTGGACGATCTCCGGTCTTGGCGATTTTTTTACTGGCAAGGCGATTAATCAGCGTGGATTTACCAACGTTAGGAATCCCTACAATCATCGCTCGAATAGCGCGGGGTTTTTTGACTCCTTTTGCGCGCATACGGTCAAACTTCTCTTGAAGAAGTTCTTTGGAAGACGAAACAATTTGTTTCATTCCTTTACCTGCTTGTGCGTCAATAGCTAAGGCATAAATACCTTGTGCTTTGTAATAATCTAGCCACTGCTGAGTAACGCGCGGATCAGCTTTGTCCACTTTATTCAGCAATACGATTCTCGGCTTGTTCACAATAATCTCATCAATCATTGGATTTCGCGATGATTGCGGAATGCGTGCATCAACCAGTTCGTATACAATATCAATCAATTTTAGCTTTTCAGTTACTTGTCTTCTGGCCTTGGCCATGTGGCCAGGAAACCATTGAATTGTCATATTTTACTCACCTTTTATATTTTACTTTGCAAAACGTGCTTCTTTAATCGGCCAGTATACGGCGCTCGTTTTACCAAGCACCTTGTCCATGCTCACAAAGCCAATCTGACGGCTGTCTTTACTGTAGCGTCGATTGTCTCCCATCACGAACAAATAGCCTTCTGGCACGGTCTTTTTACCCGTTACGTCTTCTAGCTTAAAGTCTTCGGTTAAATTACCGTCAATCACTTCTTTTTTATACTGATCTAAATAGGGTTCTTTATAAGCTTTTCCATTTACATATAGCGTATCATTTCGATACTCAATATGATCACCCGGCAGTCCGATAATACGTTTTATGTAATCTTTTTCCGCTGTAGCATGAAAAACAATAATATCAAAGCGATCAGGATCACCAATCTTATAGGAGAACTTATTTACAATCATTCGATTTTGGTCATGCAGCGTAGGCATCATAGAAAGTCCATCTACTACAATCGGTGCAAACAAGAAATAGCGAATTACAACAGCTAACAGTACGGCAATGGCGATTGCTTTTATCCATTCCCACAGTTCATTTTTCTTTCGAGCCATCTTCAGTCCTCCAACTCTTATGTCATACCTTTATTTTAAACGATAATGTTTGAAACGCCTAATAAATAAATAGAATAAAAAAATGATGACTTGTACGTCTATTTTTTACTGTCAGAGAACGAATCGTTCTAAAAAAACATTTGAAAAARGGAGCTTGTATAAACAAGCTCCCCTTTACTATTATCGAATTTCTTTAATACGCGCAGCTTTACCACGTAATTCACGTAGGTAATAAAGTTTCGCACGGCGTACTTTACCGCGGCGCATTACTTCGATTTTTGCAATTTTTGGCGTATGAAGTGGGAATGTACGCTCTACACCTACACCGTAAGAAATCTTACGTACTGTAAATGTTTCGCTGATACCACCGCCACGACGCTTAATAACAACACCTTCAAATACCTGAACACGTTCACGAGTACCCTCAACGATATTTACGTGTACACGTACAGTATCACCAGGACGGAACGTAGGAAGATCTGTTTTTAATTGTTCTTTTGTAATCTCTTCGATTAATTTTTGCATCGCGTGTTTCAACTCCTTCCAACAGACGCTCATACCAATGCTTTTCAATCATTGCAGCGGAACATCGTTATAGGTGACCAGACATCTGCCCAAGCCACAAAATCTATCTTAGCACACTCTTATACCGTATGCAACAGAGTTTATGCATAAATTTTATGGATTTATGAAAGCTGATTTTCTTCTTTTAATTGAGCTACTAGTTTCTTTTGCTCTTCTGTTAGCTCTATCTTTTCAAGCATATCCGGTCTTCGAAGCAGCGTGCGCTTTAAAGACTCTTTTTGGCGCCACTGTTCAATTTTTTTATGATTTCCTGACATAAGTACTTCAGGAACCGTTAAGCCTCTAAAATCAGCGGGACGCGTATAGTGGGGGTGCTCTAGTAAACCGGTACTGTGTGAGTCCTGTACAGCTGAATGATTATTGCCAAGCACATCGGGAAGCAGGCGAACAACGCTATCGATCACAACCATTGCACCAAGCTCTCCTCCAGTTAATACATAGTCACCAATTGAAATTTCATCAGTTACCAGCTGCTCACGAATTCGTTCATCATATCCTTCGTAATGACCGCAAATAAAAATTAAATGCTCTTCTGCTGCCAGCTCTTCTGCTTTTGCCTGTGTATAGCGTTCACCCTGCGGACAAAGCAAAACTACACGGGGCTTCTTGGCTGTTTCAGTCAGCTTTTCTACAGCGTCAAAAATAGGCTGAGGCGTCAATACCATTCCAGCACCTCCGCCGTAAGGATAATCGTCCACATTTTGATGTTTGTTCGTAGAATATTCTCGGAAATTAACTACATTCAGTTCAACCGCATTTTTTTCCTGTGCTTTTTTCAAAATTGATTCACCAAAAACACCGTCAAACATAGAAGGAAATAGCGACAGTACATCAATTTTCATTAGTCCAATAACCCTTCCATTACTGTAATAACAATCTCTTTTTCATCTATATCAATAGATTGTACAACGTCGTCGATGTAAGGAATAAGAACTTCTTTTCCGCCTTTTTTAACAACCCACACATCATTAGCTCCCGGCGTTAAAATTTCTTTGACCGTTCCTACCTCTACTCCGTCTTCTGTTTTTACTGTACAGCCAATAATTTCGTGGAAATAGAATTCACCGTCTTCTAAATCCGTTAGCTGCTCCTCAGGGATTTTTACTTCGCAGTTTTTATACTGCTCAACATCATTTACGTTTTGATAGCCTTCGAATGTAAGCAGATCAAAATTTTTATGCCTGCGGTGGCTTGCTACTGTTACTTCTACCGGCTCGCTTTGCTTTTCTTTGAAGATATAAAGTTTATTTCCTTTTTCATAACGCTCATCAGCAAAATCCGTAGTTGATACAATACGAACTTCTCCTTTTACACCATGGGTATTCACAATTTTTCCAACCTTAAACCATTTCATACTTCTTCACCTCTATCTAATCTCAACAACTTTGCTATCTTTTATAATAATTGTTTTACTTTCTTTTATCTTTTCCCAATCATCGCCGATTTCTACCTCTACCAAGGCATCCAGTTCCGTTTCAACGAGTTCGCTCCCTAAAGGAAGCTTTTCTAATTGCGTCAGCTGAAAGTTCAACACTTCAATTTTTTCAAGGCGAGCGGATTTTTCTTTTTCAAACTGACTATGTAATAAAGAAGAACCTTTATTGGCTTTTTCCATGTGCTTTAACTGAAATTTCAGCTGTTCCATTTCTTTTTCAAGCGCCTGCTTGCGATTTATAAAACGATTTTCAAGATCTTGTTTGCTTGCTTCAGTTAACACTTGTTTCACAACCACTTTTTGAATAATGTTCAAAACGTTCCCTCCGCTCTCAAGATAGTGACCTTGTGCTTTTTACATGCATATTGAAATAGCTGCTGCTTGCTCGCAAAAGACTTACTGTGATCAAAACGTTCATCTTATCATAACATAAAAAAAGGGCGAGGTTATCCCTCTCCCTTTTTGATTACTCTTGAATTTTCACATACACTTTTTTACCTTGCTGTGATGCTGCTGCATTCACAACAGTTCGAATCGCTTTTGCAACGCGGCCTTGTTTGCCGATTACTTTGCCGACATCTTCTTGGTGAACAGTAAGGATGTACGTCACTTGACGTTCATCTTCTTGTTCCTCCACTTTAACATCAGCTGGGTAATCAACAAGCGGCTTTACAATTGTTTCGATTAGTGATGTCATCTCGAGTGGAATTATTTTCCTAATTTAGCAT
>NZ_JBFULJ010000227.1:0-5293 GCF_056400385.1 Priestia sp. P5_B4 | reverse complement strand
GGCCTTGTGTCAGGTTTGTCACTGCATGAAGTAATTACGATGTTTGGTCAGTTTTTTGTCGATAACCGCTATATGTCTATGGCTATTTTACTTACCCTTCCTATCTTTGGCGTATTAGAAAAATACGGGTTAAAGGAACAGGCGGAAGTACTGATCAAAAAAGCGAAAAACGCTTCTTCTGGAAATGTTTTACTTATATATCTTTTTATCCGTGAAATCTCAGCCGCAGTCGGCTTAAATATTGGAGGACACGCCCAATCTGTTCGTCCGTTAGTCGCACCTATGTCTGAAGGCGCAGCCCGTGCCAAGTACGGAGAGCTTCCACCTAAAGTCAAAGAAGATATTCGCGCCCACGCAGCCGCAGCTGAAAATACGGGCTGGTTTTTCGGCGAAGATATCTTTATCGCAACGGGTGGAATTCTTTTAATGAAAGGCTTCTTTGACTCTGTGGGTATTCACGTTGACGTCTGGGATATGGCGCTTTGGGGTATTCCAACAGCTATCGCAGCACTGCTGATCAGTGCGATTCGGTTCCGTCAGTTAGACCGACGTATTCACAAAAAAATGACGAAGCACAAACCAACATCATCTTCAAAGACGGAGGCGAGTTAAATGAAAAGCATCCTGACGCTTGATACGATTTACTACTTACTCGGTATTATTGTTGCTTTTATCGCGATTCGAATCGCACGTGATCACAACCATCCTAACCGTTTAGGATCTTCTCTATTTTGGGCGCTGTTTTCCGTTACGTTTTTATTTGGCAACGTCATTCCGCCTTTTTATATAGGGTGTTTAGTCATTATTATGGTGCTGCTTGCTTCATTTAACCGTGTCACTAAATCGAATGAAGCCGAAACACCTGCTGAAGAACGCGTGGCTCACGCACAGCGATTAAAAAACAAAATCTTTTTACCGGCTTTATTTATTCCTATTTTTACGATTATCGGCACTCTTCTTTTTGGAAAGATCAAGTTTGGAAACTGGGCATTGATCGACCCAGAAAAAGTCACGTTAATTTCACTGGCAATCGCAGCTGTCATTGCCTTTATCGCTTCAATGGGCGTCACTAAAGCAAAAATGGACGTGCCTGTTAAAGAAGGAAGCCGCTTGCTTCAAGCCGTCGGCTGGGCAGTTATTTTACCGCAAATGCTAGCAGCTCTTGGCGGTATTTTTTCAAAATCAGGCGTTGGAACAGTCGTTTCAGATATTGTGAGTGACGTGCTTCCAACTAACTATGCGTTTGTTGCTGTGCTGGCTTATTGTCTAGGAATGCTGCTATTTACGATTGTCATGGGAAATGCCTTTGCTGCGTTTGCCGTTATTACAGGAGGTATTGGACTTCCGCTGATTGTACATATGCATGGCGGAAATCCAGCGATTATGGCAGCGCTCGGCATGTTTGCTGGCTACTGTGGCACGCTTCTTACACCAATGGCAGCCAACTTTAACATCGTACCTGCTATGCTGCTTGAATTAAAAGACAAAAACGCTGTGATTAAAGCTCAAGTGCCGATTGCGCTATCCGTTTTTGTTGTTAACACATTATTGATGTATTACCTTGTATATCACTTTTAAAGGAGAGTAATAGAATGACAACTGTATTACTAACTGGATTTGAACCATTTGAAGGTGAAAGTATTAACCCGTCTTTAGAAGCTGTAAAAGCTTTAGACGGTATAGCTGTTGAAGACTATCACATTGTTGCTAAACCTCTTCCTACTGTGTTTGGCGAATCAATGGCAAAGCTTCATACATATATAGAAGACATCAGCCCTTCTATCGTCATTTGCGTCGGACAAGCAGGCGGCCGGGAAGGAATTACGGTCGAACGCGTTGCTATTAACGTAGACGACGCCCGAATCCCTGACAACATTGGTCAGCAGCCTATTGATCGCCCTATTATCGAAAACGGCCCTGCCGCATACTTTTCGACACTGCCGATCAAAGCCGCTGTCGAAAATCTGAGTCAAGCAGGCATTCCAAGCAGCGTCTCTCAAACCGCTGGAACGTTTGTGTGTAACCATGTATTTTACGGACTCATGAACATGATTCAAAACTGCTGTATTAAAGGTGGGTTTGTTCATATTCCTTACCTTCCTGAACAAGCTGTCAATCATCCAGGGAAAGCGAGTATGTCGTTGGATTTGATTGTACAGGGGTTACTTTCTATCGTAAAAACCACCATTGTAACAGAAAATGATATTTTAGTTTCAGGCGGAGCTACTCATTAATGCTAAAAACCAGTTCATATAGAGGACTGGTTTTTCTTTTTATATACACACAAACTTTTCATTAAATAAATTAATAGAATGTATAAAAAACCTCTTCTCTCAGTCGATATATATTATGAACATATTTCTCAAACGGAGGATGTTCGTTTACTATCATCCCAGCCAAGACTGGGATACTTCTTGCATACAAGGATGTAAATCAAGAAGTAAAACCATTATACGGAGGTAAGGAAAATGAGAATTAATCACAATATTGCAGCTTTAAACACGTACCGTCAATACAATACAGCTAACAATGCTCAAGCAAAATCTATGGAGAAATTATCTTCAGGTCAGCGTATTAACAGTGCGGCTGATGATGCAGCAGGTCTTGCAATTTCTGAAAAAATGCGTGGTCAAATTCGTGGATTGGATCAAGCATCTCGTAACTCTCAAGATGCTATCTCTTTAATTCAAACAGCTGAAGGTGGATTAAACGAGACACACGATATTCTTCAACGTATGCGTGAGCTTGCTACTCAATCAGCCAATGATACAAATGTAGATGCTGATCGCACTGCAATTCAAGATGAAATGAAGCAACTAACTTCTGAAATTAATAGAATTGGAAACACGACTGAATTTAATAGCCAAAAGATATTAAACGGTTCAAAGGCTACAGGTGCTACTACTGGAGCTACAGCTGGTGTTGATACAATAACGATTACAACGGCTTTTGCTGCAGGAGAAAGTTTTAAATTAGATGGTGTGACTTTTACTGCAGGTGCTACAGCTGATCCTAGTACTAATACGTTTGTTACAGGTGCAAATGCAACAGAACAAACGGCAAACATTGCTTCTGCTATTCAAAATAATAAAGGACTAGCTGAAAAATATACTGTTGGATATGATGGAACTGCAGGAACATTAACACTAACTCAAAAAGCTGGCTTTGAATCTGATACTGCTGCTACATTCTCAGAAACAGCAGGTACAGGTGTTGCCTCTATTGGAAACACAACAGCTGGTTCTAAAGGTACTTCTGGAGAATTAACGATGCAAATCGGTGCTAATGGCGGACAAACGTTTACTGTAGATATCAATGACATGAGAGCAAATTCTACAGGTACTAATGGGCTAGCTGTTGCGGGGAATGCAGGAGATACAAAAAGCGCATCTACTGGTAAAGTTGCATCATATGTAGCTTCAAACAACGTAACAGACGGAACCAGCAGTGCAACTACTATGGCTTCCTTAGACGTTTCAACTGCTGATAAAGCATCAGCTGCAATTGATGTGATTAATGATGCCATTACAAATGTATCATCTGAACGTTCAAAGCTTGGTGCATTCCAAAATCGCCTTGATCACACAATCAATAACTTAAATACATCTTCTGAAAACTTAACAGCTGCTGAGTCTCGTATTAGGGATACTGACATGGCAAAAACAATGATGGAACAAACGAAGAATTCAATTCTTGCTCAAGCATCTCAGGCTATGTTAAGTCAAGCTAACCAACAGCCACAAAGCGTACTTCAATTATTACGTTAATTGATAGTTTAAAAGAGTCTCCATGACGGGGACTCTTTTTTTAGGAAGCTATTATATTTCATTTATTCGTTTCTCTGTATTCTATTTTTTCTAACTACCATTCATAAAATTGAATAAAAAGGAAAATAAAAGTTACTTTTATACTAATTATAAGGTACTATATTAATTGTATTCTAACTTTTTATGAACAGGAGATTTTACTGTAAAATTAGAAATCATCCCTATGAATCATTGTTTATTTAGTCTATTAACTATAATTAAAAGGAGGATTATATGAAAAGAAATTGGAAAAGTTTTGTGATAACATGTTCTGTTGCTTCCTCATTACTTGTATCTATGTCAGCTTCAGTGAGCCCTGCTTATGCAGCGGCAAACTCTAAAAGTTCATCTATCCAGGTAACGGTTGCAAAAAAAATTAGTATCTTTAAGCGGGTTAGTTCCAACTCTCAAACTGTCGGTATAGCAGATAAACTAATGAGGGACGAACTTTACGTTAACACTATTTGGCCTACGTATAAATTCAATGGTAAACTAACATGGAAAGAAAACCCTTATAAAGATGACAGCTGGTCTTTTTATTTCCAAAGCTTAGATATGGTAGGTTATTTGACAAATGCCTACGAGCAAACTCATTCTCAAAAATATTTAGAAAAAGCTCAGTGGTACATAGAAAGCTGGATGAATGCTAATCCATCTCCTACAAAACAAGCAAGCCGCTTTGCTTGGAAAGATCACAGTACAGCAAACAGAGTCGTGACCATGATTCAATTCTGGGAACAATACAAGAATTCAGCTATTTATGATAAAGATTTTGAAAACAAATTAATTGAAATGTTAGAAAAGCACGGTGATTTTTTAATGGATGATAAAAATTACTCTGCCGGGAGTAATCATGGAATTTTCCAAGATCGTTCTTTAATTGAATTAGCACTAATCTTTCCAGATATGTCTCACAGTGAGCAATGGTATAAAAAAGGAATGGGTCGTTTAATTACACATGTAGAAGGTGACGTTACAAAAAGCGGTGTTCATAAAGAGCACAGTCCTTCTTATCACCTGCTTGTTCTTAACTTATTTAAAAGCATCAATGGCTTTATCAAACAATTTAACGTGAACGAGCCTAAGCTAAAAGATGGCATTTCAAAAATGGAGGATTATCTAGCTTTTGTTGGTAACCAATCTGGTGACTTACCGATGTTAGGTGATTCACAGCCTGAAAGCCTTTATTCCTTAAATCCTAAATCTATAACAAGTCAAAAGCTTTTATATGTTGTCACAAAAGGAAAACAAGGAAAAAAACCTGGTCAAGAAATGGTATACGGAGACGGTGGTACGGCTGTTTTTAAAAATGATTTGAATAACGAAAGACCTTTATACCTTTTATTCACATCTRCCTTCCACTCCACTACTCATAAACATGCGGATGATTTGTCCTTTATCTTAAACTATGGAAAAACTGACTTCTTTGTAGACTCAGGAAAATATAATTACAGTTACACAGATCCTTACAGAGAATACTTTAAAGG
>NZ_JBFULJ010000226.1:0-5297 GCF_056400385.1 Priestia sp. P5_B4 | reverse complement strand
CAAAAGGTGAAAAAAGAAGGAATTCTAGGAACAAAAATACAGTATGAAGGTCGTATAGACGAATTAAAGAATATTTTGGAAAATAGAAAGAAGGAAAGATATATAGAAACAAAAAAACCTTAGTAAGAAACAGTAGGAGGTAAACACGATTATTTTATTAGTAACCGAGAGTAAACACTAATATCCAGATATAAAATGAGAGGCAGTAAAAAGAAAGAGAATAAAACAATATTTGAAAGGTGAATTCCGTTGAAAGAACGAGAATTTCAAGAAGTAACTCAACATCTAGATAAATTATTTGAAAATTTAATAAACGAGGATATCACAGAGGAAGAATTTAACTATTTGTCTGATGAGCTTTACAAAAGACAAACCAGACTTAGATATGAGATTGAGATTGAAAATGGGATATATTACAGGAATTATTTCAGGTTTTAAAACTAGCTAACCAAAAGGACAAGGGTAGCTTTTTTTAAGAGCTAGAAAATCATATATTTTATACATACAAAAAAATAGTTAGTTATAACATAATTTGAGAAATCGATAAGCTCTTTAACTATTTAAAATAAAAGTAACCTTAAGCAAGAAAAGAGATTGTTTCTTAGAGAAAGTACTTAAACTTAATAATTAAATCAAACATTTTATTGGTTACATGGATTGTTTAAGAATGACCTAATATCATTTTAATTAAGGTTTTTTAGGTGTTTCTAAATTAAACAGCCTAAAGCTTTTTTTAGAAGAAAGGAGCTTTAACAATGACCGATCCAAAACTATTATTTAAAAATGTTACATTAGGCAATATAAAATTAAATAACCGAATAGGGGTTGCTCCAATGGCACGCACAAGCGCAACTTTCGAAGGTGTGGCAACCAATCAGATGGTATCATACTACACATCATTTGCCCGTGGAGGATTTGGACTGATTATTACGGAAGCAATTTATACTGATGATAAGCATAGTCAAGGATATTTTAATAATCCAGGTCTTATTAATGAAGAACAAACACAAGCATGGAAGAAGGTCGTGGACGCCGTCCATCAAGCAGATGCTAAAATATTTGCACAAATAATGCATGCAGGAGCCCTTTCACAAGGGAATCGTTTTACTAAAGAAACAATTGGACCATCGGCTGTGCAACCAAAAGGAAAACAAATGGAATTTTATGAAGGGAAAGGCCTGTACCGTACTCCAAGGGAAGCAACGAAAGAAGACATCGCAGAAGTAATAAATGGGTTTGTTAATGYGGCTAAATATGCAAAAGCTGCTGGATTTGATGGAGTTGAAATTCATGGAGCCAATGGTTACTTACTTGACCAGTTTCTTACTGATTATACTAATAAACGTACAGATGAATATGGTGGTTCTACTGAAAATAGAGTCCGGTTATTGGTTGAAGTTTCTAAGGCAGTTCGTGAGGCTGTTGGAGAGCATTTTACCATTGGTATTCGGATTTCACAAGGAAAGGTAAATGATTATAATCACAAGTGGGCAGGAAAAGAAAAAGATGCTGAAATCATCTTTGGCCAGTTAGGGCATGCGGGCTTTGATTTTATTCATATTACGGAGTATGAAGCATGGCAACCTGCATTTCCAAAAGTTGAAGAAACAATTGGAACCAATTCAGGTTTGGACAACAGCGATTTATCGCTTGCGGCTCTGGCAAAAAAGTATGGGGAAGTTTGCGTAATAGCAAACGGACATTTAGAGGATCCTGTTAAAGCAAAAGAAATTATTGAAAAGGAAGAAGCCGATATAATTACCTTAGGTAAAGGAGCTCTTGCTAACCATGATTGGGTCAACAAAGTCAAAAAGGGGGACCCATTGGCAAAGTTTGATGAAGAAAAAGTGCTAAGGCCAGATGTTAAAATTAAGGATTTTGAGGTATTGCTTTAATCGTTGCTATCATGAATCCGTACATACTGGACAACCCTTACAACATCTAAGGATCATGGAGGTTGATCGCCCTAGAATATGGGATTAAATCAAGCAAACGTTATAAATATCATATACAATCTTARTTAWCATAATCACTCTTCAAGGAACCAAGCAAGCGAAAAAAACCTTAGAGATAAGGGTTCTCGGAAGGGTTTTTTTATTGGATATAAAGTTTCTTATACATCTTTGGTATGACTGATTTTTCCCGTTTATCAGTTGAGAGGATAATGTATAAAAAACCTACCTTTTATACATTTGTCAGTGCACCTAACCATTAGTCCTTATAGCAAAATGTGCTATTGTTTACTTGCGGTTATATTTTGGTACTTTATAATTAGCATTCCTACTAAAAAGCTATCTCGCTTGTTAATGTCGAGATAGCTTTTTATATGTAAGTCAAGGTATAGAAATATATTTACTTTATTATCCAAATTATTTATAATTTACAAGTCGATTAGTGAGTTAATCACCACTTACTAAAAAGCTATCGCTTTCTCATGCTGAGAGAAAGCGATTGTTTTTTATTTATAAAGAGACGAATACTTATTTCGTTAAGCTTACCTTCTGTAGTTCATTCAACAATTGATCAATGGATCGGCTCACTTGAAGTGTGCGATCACTTGTTATACCTTCTTCTCGTGCTACTTGAATCATCTTCTCCCTCTCTTTTTCTATCTCTATAAGTAAAGTTTGTTGTAAAACACCTTTATACCCCTGCAATTTCTCTACCACCCACTTACTAAAAATGTTAATACATTAACTTATTTAACAATAAATGTATTCTCCTTCTATTTCAACATCCAACATCCAACATAAAAGAAGTCAGGTGTATCTTTTGTAAAATCTATTTAATAGCTCAAAATCTAGAAATACGAGGATAGATAGTTATTTTATTATTATAATTTTTATGAAAAATATATAATTATTTCCATAAATTCAGTATAATTGAATAGCTATGACGTTCACATTTCAACGAGTGTGAAATCAGAAAAGCTGCCTCATTCCCTGTTTTGAGGCAGCTTTTTAAGTTGTTCATCATTACGTAAGGTTAATTTTAATTCCACCAGACGATGCCGGTATTCTTGGCTTTGCATCTTTTTGTTGTTTGCCTGAACCTTTGTATTTTTCCATTAATTCATGAATACTTGCTACTTGGATAATCCGGATATGCTCTGAAGACACTGCATACCGAACAGGTGTAATCAAAATGACGGAAGGGAAGATCGTTGCCCGGTCTTCTGGCTGCCAGTGCAACGCTTTCCACTCATCCGAAAAGAAAAACTCCTCATAAAGATGGATTTTCTCCTGCATTTTCTGTTCAGAATACTGATTCCGTTGAATTTCAAACCAAAACGGAGAGCCTTTAAAAATACAAAAGAGGTCGGGTTCAATGCCTCCCTTTCGTCCAGTGGGCTTATCTTCAATAATGACCTGTTTAGGCATACCATACGTACACATTTGTTTATAGATTTCCAAGATAGAAAGGAAATGTAGTATTTTTTGAGAGTTCTTTTTAATCTTTGCGTCTATGGGCAAGTAAACCGTCGGAGAATACTGCTGTGTGCGTTCAATGAGTCCTAATCGATACAAACGCACCATGACACTATTACACGCATTTACAGGCGATTTCAGCTGTTTAAAGAACAGTTCCACTAATGAGTCTCGATCTACAGCCCGAAACTGATTGATAAACCCAATGATGTCTTTATCACGCTGAGATAACCGAAAGCTCATCGCTGTTCCTCCTTCTCCAATAACCCAAAGATGGATTGTGATGCAACCTCTATATCTGGCTCAGGATCATGTACCAAGGTCTTATAAGGAGAAAGTAGTTCCTTGCAAGCTCCTTCATCTAAGAAATAGGCTTGAAACTCTTTCACGCCATCAACCTTAATTTTCATGCGCCCTCTGGCTGCTGCATCGATTTCTTCGGCTCCGAGTACTCCGGCAACCTTGGCATTGGTGGCATCGGCCTGCCTTCCAGAAATCCGTACTCGTAAGTTAGCCTTTAATGCTGAGTTTAGTAAGTCAGCATCGGGGCGCTGCATCGCAATAATCGTATGAACGCCTAGCGCACGACCTTGGCTTGCGAACTGTTGAATCATCTCTACAAGATCCGTTTCTCTCTTCACTATGCTCATCTCATCTACAACCACGACAATTCGAGGTAGCTTAAAAGGAAGCCTACTGATGTGAGTCACACCATGCTCTAACAGTAAATCGCCTCGTCGATACATTTCAGCTCGTAACAAGGCAAAAGGTTTTCGCATGTCTTTCGCTTCAAAACAAAGCGCATCTAAATGCTCAATCCCATGAAACAGCCCTAAATCAGCTCGCTTGAGATCTACTAATACTAATCGCAAATCATCAGGCGATGTATATTTCACCCATGTTGTGAGGATAACGCGCATAAGACTACTCTTTCCGGCTCCAATTTCGCCAGATATCAATAAGGTTTCTAARTCGGCAAAATCCCATGAAACGGGGTTCCCATAGATATCTTGACCAATGCATACTGGAAGCTCCATTTTCTCAATATGGGGATGAATGGCTTCATACTTATAAGTAAGCATCTTAGGTAGGCTTTTGTGATGAACCGTAATATTAAAGTTCTTTAAGCTGCCATTCACTTCAATATTGCTGCCTAATACTTGCCGTAATGCCCACCTTTTTTTCGTTAAAAGCTCAGGGTCGATCCCACTCAGTAAGGAAAAAGTGTACCGCGTATAGGTGTGATGATGATCGATTTGATGAATTTTCGGAAACAGATAGGAGGTACGGTCTCCACGTTTCACCACCCGGTAAATCTCTGCCGTACGAAACGCTTTAATTAATTGGCCACGCAGTTTTAGTTTTTCAAACATAAACATTCCTCCTCAAAACATAAATGTCGCAAAAAAGTAAATCAAGGCGCTATAGAAAGTGACAGGCAAGATAAAGCGCATTACCTTTGCAAACTGATCCACAAGATCAATCACACCCCATCGTTCTAATATTCGTTCGATGAGGGCAATTCCTAAGATAATGCCACCTAGGGTCAGAATAGTGGGGTCAAGCATGGCAAATGGACTAAACGGGACAAAGGAATAAGCCCTGAAGGGACGAGGTCTTATAAGAGGTGGTTTGKGAGGTGGAGGAAAGATTTTTSGAAARGWAAACYCTTKTGTTTTTCTCATGTTGGTACCTWCTTTCATTCTTTTTATTTTTTCGCTTTTCAKGTCTCAGTTATTTCAGCTCAACSCATYCGGTCGCCCCCTTCGCCTCTYCRGCTCAGCTCCCTTACAGGTTCCACGAAGRGCTTCAMYASGSKTATACAGCTTGTATTAACGSGGTAGCGATACTGAACTAGMTACTGATTAG
>NZ_JBFULJ010000225.1:0-5301 GCF_056400385.1 Priestia sp. P5_B4 | reverse complement strand
TGAGCAAGTCAAACATTTCTTCGGAGAGTTTGATCCTGGCTCAGGATGAACGCTGGCGGCGTGCCTAATACATGCAAGTCGAGCGAACTGATTAGAAGCTTGCTTCTATGACGTTAGCGGCGGACGGGTGAGTAACACGTGGGCAACCTGCCTGTAAGACTGGGATAACTTCGGGAAACCGAAGCTAATACCGGATAGGATCTTCTCCTTCATGGGAGATGATTGAAAGATGGTTTCGGCTATCACTTACAGATGGGCCCGCGGTGCATTAGCTAGTTGGTGAGGTAACGGCTCACCAAGGCMACGATGCATAGCCGACCTGAGAGGGTGATCGGCCACACTGGGACTGAGACACGGCCCAGACTCCTACGGGAGGCAGCAGTAGGGAATCTTCCGCAATGGACGAAAGTCTGACGGAGCAACGCCGCGTGAGTGATGAAGGCTTTCGGGTCGTAAAACTCTGTTGTTAGGGAAGAACAAGTACRAGAGTAACTGCTYGTACCTTGACGGTACCTAACCAGAAAGCCACGGCTAACTACGTGCCAGCAGCCGCGGTAATACGTAGGTGGCAAGCGTTATCCGGAATTATTGGGCGTAAAGCGCGCGCAGGCGGTTTCTTAAGTCTGATGTGAAAGCCCACGGCTCAACCGTGGAGGGTCATTGGAAACTGGGGAACTTGAGTGCAGAAGAGAAAAGCGGAATTCCACGTGTAGCGGTGAAATGCGTAGAGATGTGGAGGAACACCAGTGGCGAAGGCGGCTTTTTGGTCTGTAACTGACGCTGAGGCGCGAAAGCGTGGGGAGCAAACAGGATTAGATACCCTGGTAGTCCACGCCGTAAACGATGAGTGCTAAGTGTTAGAGGGTTTCCGCCCTTTAGTGCTGCAGCTAACGCATTAAGCACTCCGCCTGGGGAGTACGGTCGCAAGACTGAAACTCAAAGGAATTGACGGGGGCCCGCACAAGCGGTGGAGCATGTGGTTTAATTCGAAGCAACGCGAAGAACCTTACCAGGTCTTGACATCCTCTGACAACTCTAGAGATAGAGCGTTCCCCTTCGGGGGACAGAGTGACAGGTGGTGCATGGTTGTCGTCAGCTCGTGTCGTGAGATGTTGGGTTAAGTCCCGCAACGAGCGCAACCCTTGATCTTAGTTGCCAGCATTYAGTTGGGCACTCTAAGGTGACTGCCGGTGACAAACCGGAGGAAGGTGGGGATGACGTCAAATCATCATGCCCCTTATGACCTGGGCTACACACGTGCTACAATGGATGGTACAAAGGGCTGCAAGACCGCGAGGTCAAGCCAATCCCATAAAACCATTCTCAGTTCGGATTGTAGGCTGCAACTCGCCTACATGAAGCTGGAATCGCTAGTAATCGCGGATCAGCATGCCGCGGTGAATACGTTCCCGGGCCTTGTACACACCGCCCGTCACACCACGAGAGTTTGTAACACCCGAAGTCGGTGGAGTAACCGTAAGGAGCTAGCCGCCTAAGGTGGGACAGATGATTGGGGTGAAGTCGTAACAAGGTAGCCGTATCGGAAGGTGCGGCTGGATCACCTCCTTTCTAAGGATTTTTACATGACGTACGTTTTGACACTTTGTTCAGTTTTGAGAGTTTAATCTCTCAATTATAGAAAGCACACTACTTTCTTCTTATTAGATAAGAAGAATTTTGGTTGCRATTGTTCTTTGAAAACTAGATAACAGTAATTGCTGAGGAAAAGTGAAACTTTTCTTTAATCAAAYCAATAAATAACACAACAGTATGTTGTACCATTTATTCGCTAATGGTTAAGTTAGAAAGGGCGCACGGTGAATGCCTTGGCACTAGGAGCCGATGAAGGACGGGACTAACACCGATATGCTTCGGGGAGCTGTAAGTGAGCTTTGATCCGGAGATTTCCGAATGGGGAAACCCACTGTTCGTAATGGAACAGTATCTTTATCTGAATACATAGGATATTGAAGGCAGACCCGGGGAACTGAAACATCTAAGTACCCGGAGGAAGAGAAAGCAAATGCGATTTCCTGAGTAGCGGCGAGCGAAACGGAATTAGCCCAAACCAAGAGGCTTGCCTCTTGGGGTTGTAGGACACTCTATACGGAGTTACAAAGGAACGAAGTAAATGAAGCGACCTGGAAAGGTCCGTCGAAGAAGGTAACAACCCTGTAGTTGAAACTTCGTTCCCTCTTGAGTGGATCCTGAGTACGGCGGAACACGTGAAATTCCGTCGGAAGCTGGGAGGACCATCTCCCAAGGCTAAATACTACCTAGTGACCGATAGTGAACCAGTACCGTGAGGGAAAGGTGAAAAGCACCCCGGAAGGGGAGTGAAAGAGATCCTGAAACCGTGTGCCTACAAGTAGTCAGAGCCCGTTAAYGGGTGATGGCGTGCCTTTTGTAGAATGAACCGGCGAGTTACGATCCCATGCAAGGTTAAGCTGATAAGGCGGAGCCGTAGCGAAAGCGAGTCTGAATAGGGCGTTTAGTATGTGGTTGTAGACCCGAAACCAGGTGATCTACCCATGTCCAGGGTGAAGTTCAGGTAACACTGAATGGAGGCCCGAACCCACGCACGTTGAAAAGTGCGGGGATGAGGTGTGGGTAGCGGAGAAATTCCAATCGAACCTGGAGATAGCTGGTTCTCTCCGAAATAGCTTTAGGGCTAGCCTCATGTTGTRAGAGTCTTGGAGGTAGAGCACTGATTGGACTAGGGGCCCCCAACGGGTTACCGAATTCAGTCAAACTCCGAATGCCAAAGACTTATCCATGGGAGTCAGACTGCGAGTGATAAGATCCGTAGTCAAAAGGGAAACAGCCCAGACCACCAGCTAAGGTCCCCAAGTATACGTTAAGTGGAAAAGGATGTGGAGTTGCTTAGACAACCAGGATGTTGGCTTAGAAGCAGCCACCATTTAAAGAGTGCGTAATAGCTCACTGGTCGAGTGACTCTGCGCCGAAAATGTACCGGGGCTAAACGTATCACCGAAGCTGTGGATTGACATCTTTGATGTCAGTGGTAGGAGAGCGTTCTAAGTGCWGYGAAGTCAGACCGTAAGGACTGGTGGAGCGCTTAGAAGTGAGAATGCCGGTATGAGTAGCGAAAGACAAGTGAGAATCTTGTCCACCGAATGCCTAAGGTTTCCTGAGGAAGGCTCGTCCGCTCAGGGTTAGTCGGGACCTAAGCCGAGGCTGAAAAGCGTAGGCGATGGCCAACAGGTTGATATTCCTGTACCACCTCCCCGCCGTTTGAGTAATGGGGGGACGCAGTAGGATAGGGTAAGCGCGCTGCTGGATATGCGCGTTCAAGCAGTTAGGCTGATGAGTAGGCAAATCCGCTCATCATRAAGGCTGAGCTGTGATGACGAGGGAATTATAGTACCGAAGTTCCTGATTCCACACTGCCAAGAAAAGCCTCTAGCGAGGCGGGAGGTGCCCGTACCGCAAACCGACACAGGTAGGCGAGGAGAGAATCCTAAGGTGATCGAGAGAACTCTCGTTAAGGAACTCGGCAAAATGACCCCGTAACTTCGGGAGAAGGGGTGCTCTGGTAGGGTGTATAGCCCGAGAGAGCCGCAGTGAATAGGCCCAGGCGACTGTTTAGCAAAAACACAGGTCTCTGCGAAGCCGCAAGGCGAAGTATAGGGGCTGACGCCTGCCCGGTGCTGGAAGGTTAAGAGGAGGGGTTATCCTTTGGGAGAAGCTCTGAATCGAAGCCCCAGTAAACGGCGGCCGTAACTATAACGGTCCTAAGGTAGCGAAATTCCTTGTCGGGTAAGTTCCGACCCGCACGAAAGGCGTAACGATCTGGGCACTGTCTCAACGAGAGACTCGGTGAAATTATAGTACCTGTGAAGATGCAGGTTACCCGCGACAGGACGGAAAGACCCCGTGGAGCTTTACTGTAGCCTGATATTGAATTTTGGTACAGCTTGTACAGGATAGGTAGGAGCCTGAGAAGCCGGAGCGCTAGCTTCGGTGGAGGCGTCGGTGGGATACTACCCTGGCTGTATTGAAATTCTAACCCGCGGCCCTKATCGGGCCGGGAGACAGTGTCAGGTGGGCAGTTTGACTGGGGCGGTCGCCTCCTAAAATGTAACGGAGGCGCCCAAAGGTTCCCTCAGAATGGTTGGAAATCATTCGTAGAGTGTAAAGGCACAAGGGAGCTTGACTGCGAGACCTACAAGTCGAGCAGGGACGAAAGTCGGGCTTAGTGATCCGGTGGTTCCGCATGGAAGGGCCATCGCTCAACGGATAAAAGCTACCCCGGGGATAACAGGCTTATCTCCCCCAAGAGTCCACATCGACGGGGAGGTTTGGCACCTCGATGTCGGCTCATCGCATCCTGGGGCTGTAGTCGGTCCCAAGGGTTGGGCTGTTCGCCCATTAAAGCGGTACGCGAGCTGGGTTCAGAACGTCGTGAGACAGTTCGGTCCCTATCCGTCGTGGGCGTAGGAAATTTGAGAGGAGCTGTCCTTAGTACGAGAGGACCGGGATGGACACACCGCTGGTGTACCAGTTGTCTTGCCAAAGGCATCGCTGGGTAGCTATGTGTGGACGGGATAAGTGCTGAAAGCATCTAAGCATGAAGCCCCCCTCAAGATGAGATTTCCCATAGCGCAAGCTAGTAAGATCCCTGAAAGATGATCAGGTTGATAGGTCAGAGGTGGAAGCGTGGCGACATGTGTAGCTGACTGATACTAATCGATCGAGGACTTAACCAAACTTTAAAAGCRTAAGCTTTACTCAGCRAAYWGTTAYCTAGTTTTGAGAGAACAAAACTTTTYAAAAAAAGTCTTGCTTTCTTTTSGAAATCATGTATAATATAATATGTCTGGTGGCGATAGCGAAGAGGTCACACCCGTTCCCATACCGAACACGGAAGTTAAGCTCTTTAGCGCCAATGGTAGTTGGGACTTTGTCCCTGTGAGAGTAGGACGTTGCCAGGCTTATATWTCGGAGGATTAGCTCAGCTGGGAGAGCACCTGCCTTACAAGCAGGGGGTCGGCGGTTCGATCCCGTCATCCTCCACCATTTGCCGGTGTAGCTCAACTGGTAGAGCAACTGACTTGTAATCAGTAGGTTGGGGGTTCAAGTCCTCTTGCCGGCACCAGTTTTTCGAGCCATTAGCTCAGTTGGTAGAGCATCTGACTTTTAATCAGAGGGTCGAAGGTTCGAGTCCTTCATGGCTCACCATTTATATTCACACGCGGGTGTGGCGGAATTGGCAGACGCGCTAGACTTAGGATCTAGTGTCTTACGACGTGGGGGTTCAAGTCCCTTCACCCGCATCTT
>NZ_JBFULJ010000224.1:0-5309 GCF_056400385.1 Priestia sp. P5_B4 | reverse complement strand
GCTAACGACAGGAAATATAGACATTACAGTAGGTCAAAGCATACGTACGTGTATGTTGCATGAGCGAGGCGGCATAAAAGATCAAATAACGGTTATTCGCAAAAATATATCCACTTTCTTGATTGTTTGTACGGGAGCTGTAGAAGCAAGCTGGATTCAAAAACACGTGCCTCAAAACGGTCAAGTTGTTTTTCAAGATGTAACGTCAGGGACATGCAGTATAGCATTAATTGGTCCTAAAGCTACAGGAGTAATGAAGTCCATGGTTCAAAGTTCAGAACTTAGCAGCGCTTGGATTCAAGGGCAAGCGAAAACCCTGTTTATTGAAAATAGTTCAGTTCTTGCTCTGCGTGATTCCTACGGGGGAATGGAGAGCTGGGAGTTGATTATTACTTCTGATCAAGGCCTGAATTTATGGGATTTATTAATTGAACAAGGACAGCCTTATCAGCTGATTGCCGCGGGAGACCGTGCTCTTGAAAATCTTCGAATTGAATCTTTTTCGTTAAAAAGCGGGAAAGACTTTTGGAGCGAGCATCATCCATATGAAGTCAACCTTCATAAAATGGTTGATTTAACAAAACCATTTTTTATTGGAAAAGAGGCATTGCTTGATCGTCAGCGAAAAGATTCTGAAACAGTATTAGCGACGCTCATATTAGATGATCCTTCAGCGCTAGTAATGGGATATGAACCGGTCTTTTATGGAGAAACAGCCCTCGGATTTGTGACAAGTGCTGGCTATTCATACAGCTTAGGAAAAGGAATTGTACACACTTTATTATCTCGAGCTGTACATGAAGAAATGGTTTTAGAAGTCGAATACTTTGGTCAGCGTTATAAAGCAACAATGATGACACACTCCCCAGYGGTAGTTTAATTGATCAATCGAAAGACAGGAGGAATGCAGATGTCAACACATTATGATGTCATTATTATCGGATTAGGAGCTATGGGGAGTACGGCTGCTTATCAGCTCGCCAAAAAAGGTCAGCGGGTATTGGGGTTAGAACAATACGGTCCCGCTCATGACCTAGGATCGAGTCACGGCGGTTCTAGAATCATTCGACAGTCGTATTTTGAAGACCCTGCTTACGTTCCATTATTGCTTCGCGCCTACGAATTATGGAATGAAATTGAAAGAGAAAGCGGTCAAGAAATTCTTACGGTTACCGGTGGACTTATGATGGGACCTCCTGATAGCTTGACGGTTTCTGGAAGCATCGAAAGCTCTAAACAGTGGAATCTTGCGTATGAGATTCTAGAAGCAAAGGATATTTACAAACGGTTTCCGGCGTTTACACCTTCACCTGCTACGGTTGCTCTATATGAAGAAAAAGCTGGATTCGTTAGGCCGGAAGCGAGCGTATATACTCACCTTCTTCAAGCAGAAAAATACGGAGCTGAGCTTCATTTTTTTGAGGAAGTGGTGTCGTGGGAAGCTCATCCTTCTGGTGAAGGCGTGCGCGTTGTAACAGCTAATGGAATATATGAAGCTGGAAAAATCATTATTTCTGCAGGCGCTTGGGCACCCGATTTATTACGGGATTTAGGTGTTAGCTTACAAGTAGAGCGTCATGTGCAAATGTTTTTTGAACCAACACAAGGAATAGATGTTTTTTCAGTGGGAAAACAGCCGATTTATATTTGGGAAGCAGATGATTATGTACAGTTGTATGGTTTCCCTTCTTTTGGATTAAAGGCTGAAGGAGCAAAAGTGGCGTTTTTTCGAAAAGGAACAGCGTGTACGCCGGAAACGATTGATCGAAATATATATGAAGACGAAGTGAACATGATGCGGCACTATCTATCTCAAGGTATTCCACAGCTTAACGGTCGATTTTTACAAGGGAAAACGTGCATGTATACCAATACACCAGATGAGCATTTTGTCATTTCACTGCATCCTGAATATCCTCAAGTAGCGATTGCAGCTGGATTTTCTGGACATGGTTTTAAGTTTGCAAGCGTAGTAGGAGAGATTTTAGCAGATTTAGTGATAGAGGGAAAAACCAATCACCCAATTGATTTGTTTACTCCGCAGCGATTTGCGGCGAATAAAATAGTATAAATCGTCGTCAGCTCTTGCGAATGGTTCTATTTAAATGTTTCTAAAGAAGCGAAGGAGGAATAGTAGATGGTTATGGAACATGGTTTAGTGAATGATAATGGGAGACTTGAGCCCACGTTGAAAGGAGAGCTGTATACATCTTCGGACATTTTTAAGTTAGAAAAAGATCATATATTTTCTAGATCATGGAGTTTAGTTGCATTTGAATACGAAATAGCAGAGCCAGGACAATATATTACGACGAGAGTTGAAGGCGAAAATATTTTAATTACTAGGGGAAAAGATCACGTGCTGCGTGGATTCTTGAACGTATGTCGGCATCGAGGAGCTAAGCTGTGCAGCCAAGCATCCGGTAAAGCAGGTGTTATTCGCTGTCCATATCATTCGTGGAGTTATAGCTTAGATGGTGATTTAGTAGGTGTTCCTAACACAAGCCACTGTCGAGAAGAACTCGTGCATAATGAAAATTACGGACTAACATCCGTTCACATTGAAGTGTGGCACGGTATGGTTTGGGTTAATTTATCTGACAATCCTATGTCTGTTGAATATCAGCTAGACGCACAAATTTTTGATCGTTTTGGAGAACTTTATACGTTTGCTAGATATGAAATTCAAAACTTGAAATCCGCTCATCGTGAAGAATATGAAGTCGAGGCAAACTGGAAGCTTATTGTAGAAAACTTTCAAGAGTGCTATCACTGTTCCTCTATTCATCCTGAACTTACGGCCACGCTGCCTGAATTTCGTTCGGGAGTGGGCACTCAAAGTTCCGTGGGAGGCGGAGCTAAGTTTGGGAATGAATTAGAAGCTTTTTCAATCAGCGGGAAAGGAAGCCGTCCTATGCTAAAAGGATTGCTTCCGGAAGATGACCGCACGTATTTTGGCATTACCGTTCTGCCGCTTGTATTTATCAATTTAACACCGGATCACGTTATTATTCATCGTATTATTCCAATTAGTGCGGAAAAGTCTAAAGTGATTTGTGAATGGTTATTCGACCCGGAAGAAATGGCTAAGTCTGATTTTGACCCAAAAGATGCCGTGGAATTATTTCACCGCGTTAATTTACAAGACTTTGAAGCGTGTGAGTGGTGTCAAGAAAATATGAGCTCGAAATCTTATAAAGAAGGAGGTATTTTAGTACCTATCGAACAGCACGTTTCTCATTTTTACAATTATGTATTGGAAGCAATCGGTATGAAGGTCGAATAGTAAGTGGAGGTGGTCTGACACGTTACCTTGAGGTATCAGACCACCTCTAACAATCTACTTTAAAATAAGGGGGAAATAAATTGAGTACAAGCTCTAAACTAACAGAACCCATTATCCGCGTTACCGATGTTTCAAAAGTATTTGGTCGCCAAAAAGAACAGGCTCTTAAGCTACGAGAAGCTGGAGAAAGTAAATATGAAGTCGAACAAGCTACTAAGACCACCGTTGCTATTTACAATGCTCATTTCGAAGTGAAAAAGGGAGAAACCTTTGTGTTAATTGGATTATCAGGAAGCGGGAAATCTACTTTACTTCGATGCTTGAACGGACTTGTAGAACCGACAGAAGGGACGGTATATCTAGAAAACAAAGATATTTCTCATATGCCAAAAAGACAACTTCAGGAAGTCCGGAGAAATAAAATTGGGATGGTCTTTCAAAATGTGGGCCTCCTTCCAAACCGCACCGTGATTGACAACATTACGTTCGGTCTAGAGATACAAGGTGTATCAGCAAACGAAAGAGAAAAGCGAGGGAAAAAGGCCCTTGAAATGGTGGGCTTAAATGGACAAGCTTATAAAAGAATTTATGAACTATCAGGAGGTATGCAGCAGCGGGTTGGACTAGCGAGAGCTCTTGCTTCTGAACAGGAGATTTTGCTGATGGATGAGCCTTTTTCAGCTTTAGATCCTCTTATTCGAAGAGATATGCAAAAGCTATTTCTTGATATTCAGGGAGAAGTACAAAAAACAGTTATTTTTGTGACGCATGATTTAGATGAAGCATTAACTTTAGGCCACCGGGCTGCCGTGATGAAAGACGGGGAAATTGTACAGCTTGGAACCGCTGAAGATATTTTAAGTCAACCGGCAACCGGTTATGTAAAGCTGCTTGTTCAAGACGTTAATTACGGCAAAATTCGCCTTGCTAAAGACGCGGTGGTTCCGGTAGAAACGGCTGCCTATGAGTATGAATCACCGCAAGTCGTATTAAGAAGAATGAGAACCAATCATTTATCTACTATTTTTGTTCTTGATAGTGCTGACCGCTTATTGGGCTTAATGAGCATTTATACGGTGATGGAGCTGATAGAAGCTCATAAGCATGATTTAAAAGGAAAAGAAATGACACAGCCGCATTGTGTTAATCCCGGTATGTCTTTACAAGAAATGATTCCTTTATTTACAGACAGTCATTCGCCTGTAGTCATTGTTGATAATCATCATCGCCTACAAGGTATGATTTCCCCAAGCACTCTTATTGCAAATCTCACTGAACGTACTGCAGTGACCGAGCAACAAGAAGTTAAGTCATATCAAATGGAGGTCCGATAAATATGATGGTAAATTCCGCGACGATTCCTCGTATTCCTTTAGATAAATGGGCAAACTCATTTGTTGATTACATGATTGATAGTTTTTCAGGTGTATTTACTGGAATCAACCAAATAATGACCAGCCTAATAAGCAGTCTCGAATGGGTATTGACCGCTTCTCCTCCGCTAGTAACGGTCATTGTTTTTGTTCTATTAGCGCTATGGTTAACAGATTGGAAGATAGCTGTATTTACGTGTTTTGGTTTACTTCTTATTATTAGCTTGAATTTATGGGAAGCATCGATGCTGACCTTATCTCTCGTTTTAGCTTCTACTATTATCTCACTTCTATTTGGCGTTCCTTTAGGCATATTATCACACCGCTTTAACAAAGTTGGAGCAGTAATAAAGCCCATTCTTGATATTATGCAAACAATGCCTGCTTTTGTTTACTTAATTCCGTCCGTACTTTTATTTGGATTAGGGAATGTTACAGCTCTTATTGCTACTTTTATTTTCGCAATGCCGCCTGCCGTTCGTCTGACGCTGCTTGGACTTCAGCAAGTTCCCCAAACCACTTTAGAAGCAGCAGAAGCTTTTGGAGCGACGGAATGGCAAAAATTAATTAAAGTCCAGCTGCTATGAATAAAGAAAAAACATTGCTTATTATCGCTTTCCTTTTGCTGCTTGCGTATGTATCCCCTATGT
>NZ_JBFULJ010000223.1:0-5313 GCF_056400385.1 Priestia sp. P5_B4 | reverse complement strand
CTTTTTAATTTCATCACATAAATAAATTTGAGAATCCAAAAGTTTTATTTCTTTTCTATCCTTTATTTGTTTAGACATGAAATCAACTCCTTTATGATTCTTTAAGGAACTATTCTATTTTAAAAAGTAAAATCCTTCTTCTATTACATCGGAATAACGTAATAGGGTTTATCAGAAGGAATCATCTTAGATTAGAGAAAAATGGATCCTCTTTTTAAGAAACACTGTGTCAACAATACTACAAGATGTTTCATTTTTTGACTGAAAAGAGGTAGATCTTTTCTGTTTTCACTCTGTATACCGTGTTCAATCTTAGTTACTATAATTACTTTTAAAGGAACCAATCAAGTAGAAGACCCTTGGATCAGTTCTGTTCACTGTCCAGGGTTCTTTTTCCGGAATAAGCAGCTTTGCATCATACATTCTTGGTATGCAAACGTTCCTCTGAGAAGTTAGTAATGAAAGACATTACGTTTACAAGCAGCACGAGTGAAATGATATATTTAGAATAATATTATTATTGGTGAAAATGATTTAGGAGAGAAAACTATGGAACTCAAACAGTTAAAAATTTTTCAAATTGCTGCTCGAGAACTAAACTTTACTCGAACAGCTGAAATCCTTCACTATGCTCAATCGAGTGTAACAGCTCAGATTAAATCTCTTGAGGAAGAACTTGCTGTCCAACTTTTTGACCGGTTGGGGAAGCGAGTTATCTTAACTGACGCTGGAAAGCGCTTTAAGCTATATACGGACAAGGTGCTTGATTTAACCGAAGAGGCAAAGGAGACTGTAGGTGGGAATGAAGAGCCTAGCGGGACGTTAACAATATGTGCTTCAGAAACCCAATGCACCTATCGCTTACCAGCTTTGCTGAAACTATTTCAAGCTCGTTTTCCTAAAGTGAAACTGATTTTTCGACCTGGAATTTCTGAAAATGATTTTGAGGATTTACTTGCTCAAGGTCTCATAGATGCTGTTTTAATATCGATGACTCGCATTAATTCGGATAAGCTGATTGCCGAGCAGCTTGTCGCGGAACCTATTGTTATAGTAAGCCCGCCGAATCATCCTTTAGCCGATAAATCTGAAGTAAGACCCGTGGACCTAGATGGTCAGGCGCTGCTTTTTACTGAGAAGTGCGATTATCGAAATATATTTGAAGCATCACTTGTTGATGCAGCGGTTCAACCGTTATGTGATCTTGAACTTGGTGATATAGAAGCTATCAAAAAATGTGTAATGGCTGGAATTGGAATAGCAGCACTACCTAAGCTAGCAGTAGAGAAGGAAATAGAGGAAGGGAGTATGAGTGTATTAAGATGGAAAGGTCCAGAGTTCCCGATTGTCACTCAGCTGGTCTGGCATAAAGACAAATGGGTGTCTCCAGCTTTAAGTGCTTTTTTAGATGTAACTAGAGAAGTAATACTGGATCATTAAGGGGATTAGTATTTGAAGCTATTTTTATTGAACACCGAGGTTGGTTTGCATAAATAAATTAATTAATTACATAGTATAGAGGTTGCTAATCAGTTTTTTAGATAGTAACAATCTAAATATTCATCTGTAATGATTGGGGCCGGGCTTGTATTATATATGATAAGAAGCTTGTTAGATATACATATAGTTTATTTATATTCTCTACTACATTACTATTCTGTATGTGTATTGCCTAAACTACCATAAGTATAAGTTACCTGCAGCCTAACAGTTGAATCTGCTAATTGCAGAGAAGGTTAAAATTCAGTTAAGAGATGTATTTGATTTTAGATAATGGGAGGGGTATAAATGAAATCCTATAACTATTTTTGTTCTACTCAAATTGAGGTAGGGACGGGAAAAGCTAGAGAATTACCAGAAATGCTAAAATCTCTAAATATTGGTTCATCCATTTTAATTGTGAGTGATCCAGGTGTGGTCCGTACAGGACTAGTTTCACCAATTATAACGGCCCTTGAGGCTTCTGGTTATCGCGTATTATTATTCGACTCCATTGAACAAAATCCTCGAGATGCAAATTGCTTGGAAGGTGCAAAATTATTTCGTGAATTTGGTGCAGATGCAGTTGTTGCCGTTGGTGGCGGAAGTGCAATGGATACAGGAAAAGCTATTGCACTGTGCGGTCCAAACGGCGGGGAACCATCTGACTATGCAGACGGCCGACTTCTGTATTCAAACATTGCACCAGTTATTTGTATTCCAACTACTTCAGGTACGGGCTCAGAAGTTACTCGTTCTGCTGTTATTACGGAAGCATCTACACACCGAAAGATGACACTCAAACATAGTTTGTTAAGACCTGTCTTAGCGATTCTTGATCCTGAACTAACATTAAGTCTTCCGCCTTCTGTTACTGCAGCTACTGGAATTGATGCACTCGTTCATGCGATTGAAGGTTATACATGTAAAGTAACAAATCCTATTTCACAAGCGCTCGGAGCTCAAGCAATGAGAACCATTGTTTCGGCATTGCCTATCGTTTTCCGCGATGGCAAAAATGAAGCGGCTCGTCAAGATATGCTGGAAGGAAGTCTCTTAGCAGGCCTTTGTTTTGGATCTGCAGATGTTGCCTCAGTACACTGCTTGGCAGAAGCGCTTGGAGGACTTTATGATACCCCGCATGGAGTTGCCAACGCAGTGTTTTTACCATATGTATTAAAGTTCAATTCTATGGAGAATAAGCAATTACATGCCACATTAGCAAGGTATATGAACTTTGCCAAAGATTCAGATTCAGATGAAATAGCTGTTGAAAAATTAATTCAAGGGATTATAGAATTAACAGAATCATTAAACATTCCTAAATTGAAAGATTTAGAGGGTGTAAAAATAGAAGACTTTCCGAGCATTGTAAGGTTGGCCATGCAAAACAACTCAACATCAAGTAACGTCCGTTTAATTACGGAGACTGATTATATGCAAATTCTTGAACAAGCTTACTTTAACCGCGTAGATCGAAATTGGGATTCTGGAGTAGAGAACTTAAATTAAAAGATAAAGATTAAATACTGGCCCCCAATCATCAGGCTGTGTCTAACGATTGGGGGCCAGTTTATAAATAGTATCTATTTATTTTTAATCAGAAGATACGTAATACCAGTTTTTGTGTACTTTTTTATTGAAAATAAAAAGCCTTACTTTGACTGAGGACTTTTTTTAGGTTTATACTTTTTACTTATTTTCTAAAACATACTTTTTCCTCGTTTCCCTCATGCTCAAAACTACACCCAAAAGTACAATGATTCCACCAATAAATTGGTTTATGCCTACCACTTCATGAAGGAGTAGAACAGAAAATAACACACCAAAAATAGGAACAAGATTCATCAGCGTCATCGCAGAACTAGAAGATAATTTGCGTAATCCAAAATTATATAATAAAAAAGCGATAACCGAGCAGAAAACGCCTAGGTACAATAAGGTTAGAAATGATCGTATATCTGGTGTTTGCCAGCTTGACTTCTCTATAAAGGCTAATGGAATAAACGTAATAGCTCCCGCCAAAGTTTGATAAAAAGAGATAGTAATCATGGAATATTTTTTGACAACTTTACGAGTTGTGAAGTTATAGAGAGCAAAAATAAAACCTGCTACAATTAATATAATATTACCAATTAATTGCTTATCATCTGTCTGAGTTTCAGGACTATAGGATATTTGATATACACCTATCATCGCTACTCCAATTCCTAGGGCCTTTACCCATGATGTCTTTTTTCTAAAAAAAAGAAATTCCATCAAAACCGTTATAGCAGGATACGACGCTACAATAATAGCGGCATTAGATGCTGTTGTTAGTTCAACTCCTATGTTCTCCAGAGAAAAATAAAGGGTAGTACCTAGTACACCACTCATAGACATTAACCCCATATCTTTGAATGAAGGCTTTGTTTTATCTTTCCTGATTAAGAGAATAAGTCCTAAAATAACAGCAGCTATAACAAAACGAGCCGCTCCTAATGTAAGGGGTGGAAAAGAGGTATAGGCTATTTTTGTTCCAACAAATGATGTACTCCATAAAAGGACGGCTATTACGGAAGCGCTTATGTATAAACCATTTCCACTTCTAACCTTTCTTATTTTTAAGCTTTCTTGTTGTTTCGCTATCATTGTATCCATTATTACACCTCCAAGTAGGATTAAAAACTATATGGTAGCTACTTTTGTAGCAACTAGAATTAAATTATAATTTTTAACCAAAACTGTCAAGGGTACTAATGGTATACTTAGTTTAAAATTATTGACTTTATCCGGGTATTATCAAGGAGGACCAATCATGACACTAGATATAATAAAAATTTTGAAAGATGTAAATTTTACTGAATATGAGGCAAAAGCGTATTTAGCTTTACTAGAAAAATCTCCTCTTTCAGGGTATGCTATTTCGTTAAATTCCGGAGTGCCAAGATCTAAAATTTATGAAGTATTAGGAGGACTAGTGGATCGAGGAGAAGTCATGATCAGTCATGAAAATCCCGCTCTATATACACCGTTACCTCCTAATGAATTAATCAACTTGAAAAAACGTAAAGCTGAATCCTCGTTTGAAGTAGCTGAAGAAGCTCTCGAAAATTATTCTTATGTATCTTTAAACAGAGAAAACATCTGGAACATTACAGGTTATGAGCCTATACTAAATCGTACAAAGGAAGCTATAAAAGAAGCTACAGGGCGTATTCTATTGGAAATATGGGCAGAAGATGCCCAGGAACTAAAAGAAGAATTACAAGCAGCAGCCAAAAGAGGCGTAGAAATTTTAATTGTATCCTATGGAGATTTAGTATTTGACTTTGCGCAGGTTCATCAGCATGATGCAAGCGAAGAAATAACCAATGAATATGGCGGACGATGGATTGTTCTAAGTGCTGATGATCGAGAAGTAGTTGCAGGTATATTATCACTTGGTAAGGATAGCCGTGCTGCCTGGACGATGCATCCGGGATTAGTTATGCCAATTACAGAAGTTATCATTCACGACTTGTATATCTATGAAATGATGAAAAAACATCGAGAGATCCTAGAGTCAAGCTTTGGACCGAACCTTATTGAACTTCGTAATCGATTTAAATTTAATTCATCAGGTTATAGCGTAGCAGCAAAATTAGGATTGATTAAATAGCCAGTATTAATGCATATATACCAATAATAAAGTTACTTATTATAGTCACTGTTATTGCTAGCTGTAACATGTTTTACGCAAACTAACTTCGTATAGGGGATGTCTTCATGGTTAATAAGGGCATTTATTTCCGGAGATCTTGAATATGACCATAATAACTTATGCTAGACGGTGAAATGAACTCTGTCTTGATA
>NZ_JBFULJ010000222.1:0-5389 GCF_056400385.1 Priestia sp. P5_B4 | reverse complement strand
TACCAACAGACTGACCAAGCTATTACTATCTTGGTCAGTCTGTTGGTAGGAATAGCGGGAGCAATGCTGAGAGAATATCTTGATAGTACAGTACGAAATGAACAAGATATTCAAGAACTTATCGGGCTTCCGATTATTGGACATATCGAGCTTGAGCCTCGAAAAATGAAGCGAAACCAAAAGCAAGGCAGTGATGAGGCAAAGACTAGGAGGGAGAACCTTGAGTTTTAAACGAAGAAAGTATCCATTTTCGCTGTATCAAGATGCTAAAACCATCAACCAAACAAATATKATTCGAAAAAATGTTGAGGTTCTGCTGAATAGTGAAGCCAAATGCCTGACAATCACATCAGCGGAAATGAACGATAAAAAGCCGCTTATGACGGCAAAGCTAGGGATTTCATTTGCTGAACAAGGAAAAAATGTTCTTCTTATTGACGGAAATGTCCATTGTCCTTCTCTTCATCAGCTTTTTCATCTCGGAAGTTCAGAAGGGTTAACGGATGTGTTAGTAAACAAGCAAAGCCGTCATTTACCGATTAAACAAACGTCGTACAAAGGACTGGACGTGCTTGCGGCAGGATCTCACTTTCGAAACGCATCAACATTATTTGTTTCCACGTACTTTGATGAGCTTATAGAAAGATGGAAAGAAGAATACGATTTGATTCTTTTTGAAACGCCTCAGTTTTTAGAAGAGACCGATTCTCATATTCTTGCAGCAAAATGTGATGCGACAATGCTTGTTGTGGAAGAACGCAAAACAAAAGCAGATGCCGTTGTCAAAACAAAAAATATGCTGGAAAAAGCGCGGATTCATGTACTAGGCGTTATTTGGAGTCCGTCTCACTAGCTCCTCACTTTATATAGAAGGAAGTGAAACGATGAATCAAATTGTCTCGAAAACGATTAGTGATTCCGACGTGCTAAAAAAAGAATTTACACTTTTTTACTCACTGTGTAAACGCATGTTTGATATTGTGATTTCGTTTATAGCTCTTGTGGTTTTGCTGCCTGTTATTTTGTTGTTTGCGCTTATTGTGATGATTGAAACACCGGGTTCACCTTTCTTTCTTCAAGAGCGTCTGGGTCAAAGCGGCAGGCCATTTACCATCATGAAGCTGCGTTCGATGTACAGTGACGCGGAAAAAAACGGAGCGCAGTGGGCCGTTAAAAATGACAGCCGCGTTACCAGAGTAGGAAAGCTGATTCGCCAAACGCGAATTGATGAACTGCCTCAGCTGTGGAATGTATTAAAAGGCGATATGTCGATTGTCGGTCCAAGACCTGAAAGAGCAGTATTTATAGAAGAATTTCAAAAAACACTTCCTGCATTTAGTCAGCGGCTTGCTGTTAAGCCTGGACTAACAGGCTGGGCACAAATTAACGGAGGATATGAGTTAACTCCAGCAGAAAAGCTGGAGCTCGATCTTTACTACATTCAACATACGAATATACGGTTTGACGTGAAGATTATGATAAAAACGCTAAGAGTCATTGTAACAGGAGACGGATCAAGATAGGAGAGGGATAACATGAAAAGAGTATTAGTTACAGGCGGATGCGGTTTTATTGGGTCACATATGGCAGAGCTTCTTTATCAAAACGGATTTGAAGTAAAGGTAATCGACAATCTATCAACGGGAAAAATAGCAAACTTAGAAAATCGAGGCATTTCTTTTCACTACGGAGATATTGTGAGTGAAGAATTAGATAAAGTATTTGCTGAGTTTAAACCTCATTATGTTGTTCACCAAGCGGCTCAAGTGAGCGTGGCTCATTCCGTTACTAATTTTCATCATGATGCCAACGTCAATATTCAAGGAACAATTAACATTATTAATGCATGTAAAAAGCACGGAGCTGAAAAAATCATTTTTGCTTCATCAGCTGCCGTGTACGGAAATACGAACGTTACTCCAATTACGCTTGCTCATCCAACGAGTCCAGCTTCACCTTACGGACTGTCAAAGTTTACGTCTGAAGAATATCTTAAGCTTGCTAAACAGCTGTATGATATTGATTACGTAATTCTTCGCTACAGCAACGTATACGGCCCACGGCAAAATTCACAGGGTGAAGGCGGCGTAATTTCAATCTTTTTTGACCGGTTTGTTACGAACCAGCAGCCAATTATTTACGGAAGCGGCCGTCAAACAAGAGATTTTATTTACGTGGAAGACGTGAGCCAGGCGTGTTTACAAGCCATTCAGTATGAAGGATGCGGCACGTTTAATATTTCTAATAACAGCAGCATCAGCATTAACGAACTCTTTTTCACAATGAAAAGCATATCCGGCAGTCACTTAACACCTGCTTATCACAGCGTGCGTGAAGGTGATATTGCAGACAGCAGACTATGCAACAAAGAAAGCATCAAAGTATTAAAGTGGTCGCCTGCTTTTACGCTTGAAAAAGGCTTAGCTAAAACGTATGACTACTATCACGAAACGCTAGCTCAGCGATTTGCTARAACGATGGAGTAAGAGGAATGTATGAAGAAAAATTCCATTTGGAAAAACATTGTTCACTTATTTATTAGTACCGTTGTATCACGTTTGTTAAATGCAGCTGCGCTTATTGTGCTGGCACAGTATTTAAGCGCCGCTAGTTACGGCAGGTTCAGCGTAGCGCTAGCTTTTGCGATGATATTAGGCTACTTTACCGACGTTGGTTTAAGCAATACGGTGCTTCGCGAAGGCTCTAAAAAGCAGGCAGACGTGGATCATCTTTTGTCATCGTATGTGAAAATGAGAATTTTGCTTTTGCTTGCGACGTTTGCAGGGGCATATATAGTGATTTCCTTGTTTTATCACGAACCGTCACTTGTAAAAATGATGTACTACTTGATTATACCGATGGTAACAGGACTTGCGATGCAAAGCATCGGGATTACGTATTTTCAGCTCACTGAACAAATGCATCATTTAGGAGCGATTCGAATCTATTCAGCTCTGTTGCTGGTGGTTCTGTTGACGGTTGGAATGCTGATGCATACAAGCGCGTTTTTTATTTCGTTTTTGTTTGGCTTTTCCTATCTTTTAGCCGGAGTATATGGACTGTGGATGGTGGGGAAAAGAGTATCGTTTAATTTGAAAAAGAAAGTTCAACGCGGGCTGCTAAAAAATATCGGCTCATTTATTGTAAGCGGACTGCTGATTATGCTGCTGCCGCAGCTTGGTCCAATCGTATTAGAAAATACAGTTCCGCTTGCAGCCGTCGGCGTGTTTGCCGTTGCCTATCGTATTCCATCGGCGCTCTATCAAGTTCCAGGAATTGTGGCGGGTGCTTTTTATCCAGTGTTATTTCGCCACTACAATCATCAGCAGACAGACAAACATTTAYAGTTAAATATTCTTCAAGTGAAGCTTATGAGTTTAGTAGGGATGCTAACGGCGCTTCCTTTTTATCATTTATCCGATCTTGCCGTGTCGTTATTGTTCGGAGAGAAATGGGCTGCAGCCGGAGATGCGTTAAAGTGGCTGTCGCTCATGCTGATTTTCCAAGGCTTAAGCGTAGCACTAGCAGACGGCTTAACAACAAAAGGACTTCAAGGAAGAAGAACGGGCATTCAGCTGGTTGCTGTTGTATCGGGAATTACTTTTTACTATTTTTTAAGCTCTGCTTATTCTGTGATGGGAGCCGTGTATGCCGCGCTTTTAATTGAAGGAATTTTATTTATCGGCTGCTGGTTATGCAATCCAGAAAGAGTCATCATTATGCGTAAAACTTTTCCAATCTTTGTTTGTTTATTTGGCAGTACGATTGTGCTTACCACGCTGCTGTTTTCGCAGCATCCGTTTATTGCGCTGTGTGTAAACATGCTGCTTGTGTTTCTGCTAACGCTGCTAGATAGGGAGATTAGAAATCAAGCGCTGAGCTATGTGCAAAAAAGTAAGCTAGTAAACGTAGAGAACAGAAAGGAGGCGCAAAATGGATAGTGTATACGTGCAAAATCGAAAACCGACCGTTTTGTTTTGCCTTTTTGTTCTTGTTACGTTAAGTAAATATAACGTGAATATTGGCTTTTCATTAAAGCCGTACATGATTTTTTTATTTGCACTTCTGCTGCTGAGCTTTGCTTCTTTTTACGTTTATAAGCTTCAAGCGTATGAAGTGCTGCTGCTTTTATTTTATCTTTTTTACTGTATGACCGGAGCGTTTTCTCTGTATCCTGAAGCAAGTCTTCGCATTATGCTAGGCGTTTTGCTTATCCTTGCTTGCTACTTTTTAATGAAATATGTGATAGCAGAGTTTCATAGCGGAAGTATCAAGCGTGCGTTAACCGGAGCCGGCATTCTTTTTAACGGCGTGAGCTTGCTGCTCTACATTGCAGGTCTTCAAGCGGTTCATTTTCAATTTGCATCCGATGTAGAAATTATTAAATGGGGCGTGATGATTGACCGCAGCTATCCGCGTTTAATTGGTTTACTGGATGATCCTAATATTTATGTATTTTATAATACGCTGTTTTTTACTTACTTTTTAACCAATAGCGATAGTTCTAAAAATAAAGTCGGACTTTTACTTAGTACATTAGCAAGCATTTTGACGTTTTCCCGAGGCGGATTAGTTGCTATGGTCACTGTGTTGATTCTGTACCTGTTCATTATGCGTTCCCTTAACAGTCTTAAAACCGTTCTTTCGTTTGTGTTTTTATTTGGTGTACTTGCTCTTATAGCTCATTTTATGACGAATTTTAACGTGTTCACCATTTTAACCGAACGAGCCGATGATTTTTTACATGACGGAGGAAGCGGAAGGTTTTCGCTGTGGAGCCGGGCATTTGAGTTTTTTTCATCTCATCCGTTTGCCGGAATTGGCGCTTTTAACTTTTCAGAGTACAACTTGTTTTACTACGGTGAAGCGCTGTACGTTCATAACACGTTTCTAGAGATTTTATCAGAGACGGGTATGATTGGCTTTTGTCTATATTTTAGCTTTTTACTTCTTGTGTTGCTTCAGCTTTTGAAACAAAAAATTCATAAAAAAGAGCCTTACTTATTTTTAACGTTTATTGGTTTTTTGCTTCAAATGATGTCGCTTTCGTTAATTGTAAATGAGCTGTTCTTTTTGTACTTAGCGCTGCTGTCAGGCTATTTACGAAATCATCAAAGTGAGGAGAGTGCGAGATGAATAACTTCAAATCTCAACCGGATCAGCCCCTCGTTTCAATCGTTACACCTGCCTATAATTGCGCAGCCTTCATTTCATCCACCATAAAATCCGTTCAGCAGCAAACGTACCCCAACTGGGAGCTGCTTGTGATTGACGACTGTTCGACAGATGAAACGGCTGAAGTGGTAAGGGAATTCAGTAGAAAAGATCAACGTATTCAGCTGCTTCAGCTTACAAAAAATTCAGGAGCCGCAGCGGCACGCAACGAAGG
>NZ_JBFULJ010000221.1:0-5400 GCF_056400385.1 Priestia sp. P5_B4 | reverse complement strand
GCATCTGCTCTTTGAATTAATGTATCTAGGTTGGTGTCGTCTGAAGGCGCACATATAATAAATCCGTAACTCGCAGACAGTGCATATGGCTTATTAAATTCTTTCTTTTTATCTTCTAGCTGTGCATTAATATTTTGCCACAGCTCTTGTACGTATTCTTCCGTTTGTTCAGGAGCAATTAATAAAAACTCATCACCTCCGTAGCGAAAGAGCGTATCATCTTTGCTAATATAACCACTAATTGATTCTGCTATTGTTTTAATAAGCCAGTCGCCTTCTCTATGACCGTATTGATCATTTACTAGTTTTAAAGAATTAATATCGATAAAACATAATAGAAAAGATGTATGAATGGTTTTAGCTCTCAGCAGTTCCAGCTGCAGTTTTTCCATTCCGCTTCTTCGATTTAAAATTCCGGTTAGCATATCAGTTGAAGCGTGTAAGCTCAATTCATGCTCAACCGCTTTTAAATCGGTTATATCGGTAATACCTGCGAGTATGCAGCTTTCGCTTTGATACTCTAGTAATTCATAATTGATCATAACCCACTTAGAATCTCCATGTTCACGTGCTTCYAGGATGTAGTTTTTTACATATTTCTTTTGTTGAAGACGTTTTAAAATCTCCTCTCGATCTTCATCAGTAGGATAGATTATAAATCCGTCTATTTGATCAAGATCTTGAGCAGCAAGATTGTAAAAATGAATAGCTTTATTGTTAATGAGCAGCACTTTGTGGTCGGATAATCTCGTTAATAATAAAGGATAGGGATTAATTTTGAACAGCGTAAAAAAATTACGTTCGCTTTCTTTTAGCTGTAAATGATTCATATATTCTTTGTGACGGTATGTATAAAGAATGTACGAAATAAGTAAAGCGATAGCAACTGCTGCAGTTGTATTGATCTGCTTTGAAATAAGAGAAAAAGAATCTGGTACATATCGTGATAAGCCGTATAGTAAAAAAAGATGGTTAGGAATAAAAATGATGCACAGATGTTTTAATTTCATAGGACATAAAACAGCTGTGGAAATCAAGAGCATCATATACACGTCTACGCGACCTGTGAAAAGCTGACTGTTAATAGTAGAAAGTGCTGCAGCAAATACGTAATAAAATATATAGCCATATACAATGGTGCTTAAGTAGTTAGCAAACCGTTCTTTTCTCTTGCTAACATAATAGAAAAATAAATAAAGAGAGGAGAGAGCAAAACTAGTGAAATGAATACCAATTAGTGTATGTCTAAACTGAGGTGTCCCCGCATGTTGAAGTAAAGAAAACCCTATATAAATATAAATAGGATAGGAAACTACAAGAGCAAGTGAAACTAGCTTGACTCTCTGTTGAAGCATCTCTACATTCGTTTTATCGAACATTTTATCTTCATTAACTTCTCTTCCTGAAGGAAAATGACATTTCTTCAGAAAGGAGAAAGGTAAAAGCGAAAGAAGAAATGACATGACCATCATCTCCATATCTTTTTTTAGGTATTTTAGCATGTTTGTATAAGAAAAGACATGAATTTTTTAGATGAGAATGTCTGCTTTTTGATCAAGAAAAAGCATAAAGATTTACATGATTAAAGGTGAGGCCAAAGAGCCTCACCTTTTTTATTGAAGTTTATTGGTTTCAGCATGCCGTACAAACATGGTCTCATCTTCTACTAAGCCGCAAGCTCCGCACTGAATACGTTTTTGCGGTCCGTTATAAGCAGCGTGAAAGGCATCGAGCGTATCGTTTGTGTATTCTTCTACGACGTCTCCGCTTCTTGGGTCCATTTTTACAGGTTTTGCATTTTGTTCAATAATATTAAAGCGCGTTCGATTTGTTTTGCAGCTAGGGCAAAGATAAGGGCTTCCCATTTTTAACATCTCCTTGAAAAATTCACTGTATTAATACCATGTCCGAATCCCCCAAAAACATACAAAAACTTATGGTTTTCTATCGAACGTTCATTCGTTAAAATAGAAGCAGGTGATGAAAATGAGAATACGAAAAAACTTACAAGAAGTAATGGATATCTTGCAAACGAATCCGTCATATCAAAAAAATATTGTTCATTGGCATACAATCGAAGAGAAAGAAGCTAAAACTGCGCCATTTCCGGCTTCTTTGCATACGAAACTACGGCGAGCACTTGAGAACCGAGGAATTGGTTCGCTTTATACGCATCAAAAAACAGCGTTTGATTTGGCGACAGCTAAGAAGAATGTTGTGGCTGTGACGCCGACAGCATCGGGGAAAACATTGTGCTACAACTTGCCAGTACTCCAAAGTATTGTGGAGAATGATCAGGCTAGAGCTCTTTATTTGTTTCCAACAAAAGCCCTTGCCCAAGATCAAAAAAGTGAATTAAATGAAATCATTGAAGAAATGGAAGTACCAATCAATAGCTACACGTATGATGGAGATACTCCGGCAAATATCCGTCAAAAGGTAAGAAAAGCAGGTCATATTGTTATTACGAATCCAGATATGCTTCATTCAGCTATTTTACCTCATCATACTAAATGGGTATCACTGTTTGAAAACCTGAAGTACATTGTGATTGATGAACTTCATACGTACCGCGGTGTTTTTGGAAGCCACGTAGCCAACGTTATACGCCGGTTAAAGCGAATTTGCCGCTACTATGGAAGCAATCCTACCTTTATTTGTACATCAGCCACCATCGCTAACCCAAAAGAACTCGCTGAACATTTAACGGGAGCTCATGTTATGTTAGTAGATAACAACGGAGCGCCTAGCGGCCGCAAGCATTTTATTTTTTATAACCCGCCTATTGTTAATAAACCGCTAAACATTAGAAGAAGTGCTACGCTTGAAGTGCGAAATATTGCAGGAGAGTTTTTGAAAAATAAAATTCAAACGATTGTATTTGCACGAAGCCGCGTACGAGTGGAAATTATTTTAACGTATCTGCAGGAGCTCGTAAAAAACCAGCTTCAAAATAAGTCTATTCAAGGGTACCGCGGAGGATATTTGCCGAAGCAGCGACGGGAAATAGAAAGAGGACTTCGAGAGGGGAGTATTTACGGGGTAGTCAGTACGAATGCTTTAGAGCTAGGAGTGGATATCGGGCAGCTGCAGGTGTGCGTGATGACAGGTTATCCAGGCACGGTTGCAAGCGCTTGGCAGCAAGCAGGACGAGCAGGGAGACGTCACGGAGAAGCCGTCATTGTGATGGTCGCAAGTTCAAGTCCGCTTGATCAGTATATGATTCAGCATCCGGACTACTTTTTTAGCAGAAACCCAGAAACAGCTCGAATTAATCCTGATAATCTTGTTATTTTAGTCGATCATTTAAAATGTGCGTCCTATGAGCTGCCGTTTAAGCAGGGAGAAACATTTGATGGGGTAGAAATTGAAGATGTGTTGGAGTTTTTGCAAGAAGAGCGAGTGATTCATTTTAGCGGAGACAAATGGTACTGGATGAATGATTCGTTCCCAGCTCATAATATCAGTCTGCGTTCTGCATCCCAAGAAAATGTTGTCATCATTGATCAATCGGACGTTGCAAATGTGAAAGTAATTGGAGAAATGGATCGCTTTAGTGCCATGACGCTTCTTCATGATGAGGCGATTTACTTACATCAAGGCATTCAGTATCAGGTAGAATACTTGGACTGGGATGAGAAAAAAGCGTATGTTCGTGAAGTCGATGTAGACTATTTCACCGATGCAAACTTAGCGGTTAACTTAAAGGTGCTAGAAGCTGATAAAGAACGGATGGAGAGAACATATTCAATTGGTTATGGCGATGTAATGGTCAGCGCTATGGCTACGATATTTAAAAAAATAAAGTTTGAGACGCATGAAAACATAGGGTCAGGTCCCATTTCACYTCCAGAAGAAGAGCTTCATACAAATGCCGTGTGGCTAAGCTTTGAAAAAGAACAGTTTTACGAATCTGAAGAACGATTGGAACAAGCGCTCATTTCCGTGGCAAATGCCCTTCAGTCAATTGCACCGCTTATGGTGATGTGCGATCCGTCTGATTTACATGTAGTGCCTCAGGTAAAAGCGGTGCACAACGAACAGCCGACTATCTTCTTATATGATCGATACCCGGGAGGCATTGGGCTAAGTGACAAAGTGTACGAACAAATGAATGATGTGCTAAGTCAAACCAATCAATTAATTGTAAATTGTTCTTGCGAAAGCGGCTGTCCGTCTTGTATCGGTATGGAAGCACAGGGAGAAAACGCAAAAAGCGATGCGCTCGTGCTGCTACAACAACTGCAAAGTAGGTGAACTCTTGTCTTTTAAAAATAAATTAAACCGTATGAAAAAGCATCTTCATGTTACAGAAGCAAAGCCGCCGGTTGAAAGTAACCCGCAGCGACCTAAGAGCGCATCTATTCCCTATGAGCAGGAATGGAAGGGAAATTATGCTGTGCCTTACTTTGCGGAAGACAGCTACTGTATGATTAGAGAAGTGGTTTACCCGCTCGACTACAAACATGGACATTATGAATTTAATGAGCTGAAAAAAGTAGTGGAAGTATGGAATCGGTCTACAGTTGCTCATCCGCTTTCATCGAAAGGCCACACATATTCAGATTTATTTTTCTTTGATACGGAAACGACGGGGCTTAGTACAGGTACGGGAACGACTATCTTTTTACTAGGATATGCAAGGGTGCTAAAAGATTCCGTCGTTTTTCGTCAGCATATATTAACGGAGCCAAGTGGAGAAGTAGCATTTTACGAAAGTTTTTTAAAAGAAGTAGACTATACGACGCTTGTGACTTATAATGGGAAATCTTTCGATTGGCCTCACGTGAAGACTCGCCATACGCTATTGAGAGATCATTTGCCCAAGCTGCCTAAGTTCGGTCACTTTGATTTGCTGCATGCGTCAAGAAGGCTGTGGAAACACAAAATGAGTTCGGTGAAGCTTGCGAATGTCGAAAAAGAAATACTTGGAATTGAACGAGTTGATGATATTCCAGGTTTTTTAGCTCCCATGATTTATTTTGATTTTATTGAAACGAAGAATCCAAGAGGCTTATTCGATATTATGAAACATAATGAACATGATATTTTATCGCTTATTACCTTATACATTCATTTATCAAAGCATCTCCTTACTAGTGAGGAGTTTACAGAAAAAGAAACGTACGAAGTAGCAAGGTGGTACGAGCAGTTAGGGGAGAACAAGCACGCTTTCTCTCTTTATCAGGGCGTAGCAGAAAAAGAAAAAGAAGAGCATGAAAAAGCTCAGCTAGCGATGGCTTATCATTATAAAAAAGAGAAGAGTTGGAAAGAGGCAGTGGACATGTTTGAACCCTTGGTTCAAACATGTGAAGGTGACGTCGCTATAGAAGCATTGGTTGAGCTAGCTAAAATTTATGAGCATCGTCTCAAAGATGTTCATCAAGCACTTCTATATAC
>NZ_JBFULJ010000220.1:0-5400 GCF_056400385.1 Priestia sp. P5_B4 | reverse complement strand
AACGAAGTCGCGATTCTTTAGATACTATGTAGCTACTTCAGTAWGCTTGCCTGTCCAGTCRAAAAATAAAAAAATCCTTACACCAGTGGGGGATCAGTAGATGGTGATGTAAGACGTGCTTGCCTTTTATATGCTGAGGGTTGTCCGAACAGTCTTTTTTTTATGAAATGGATGAGAGATCAGAAAATGTCCAAACAACTAGACTTTCTCCAATTAAATAAAAATAAAAAGGTTTTTATCCTACATTTTCTGTAGTCAAATGCAAAAAATAAGTATATAATCTATATTAAATTTGTACCTATAAATTTAATATATAATAATAAATAATATATGTTGGCATAAAAATAAGGGGTGTTATCATGAAATTTGCAAAAGATTTTTTATTTGGAGCTGCATCAGCTTCTTATCAAATAGAAGGCGCATGGAATGAAGATGGGAAAGGCGAAACCAATTGGGATGTTTTTTCAAAGCTTCCTGGAAAAACATATCAAGGCACAAATGGAGATGTAGCCATTGACCATTACCATCGCTACAAGGAAGATATTAAGTTAATGGCGGAGATGGGATTAGAATCATATCGTTTTTCCATTTCATGGGCACGAATCTTGCCAACTGGCGATGGAGAAGTAAATCAAAAAGGTTTAGAATTTTATAATCAAGTGATTAATGAATGCTTAAAGTATGGAATTGTTCCATTTGTAACGCTATATCACTGGGATCTACCTTTAACGCTTGAAGAAGACGGCGGATGGACGAATAAACGAACAGCCGATGCTTTTGTTAAGTATGCAGAGGTTTGTTTTAAAGCATTTGGAGACCGTGTTAAACATTGGATTACGTTCAATGAAACCGTTATGTTTTGTGGATTAGGCTATTTAAAAGGAGCTCATCCTCCCGGTATTCAAAACGATGAAAAAAAGTACTTTCAAGCTACACATTATGTATTTTACGCACATGCAAAAGCTGTAGAGAGCTACAAGCAATTCAAGCAGTATGGAGAAATTGGGATCACACATGTTTTCTTACCAGCTTATAGCGTTGATGATAAAAAGGAAAATATCTTAGCAGCTAGACACGCGAATGAATATGAAACGTTTTGGTATTATGATCCAATTTTAAAAGGCGAATATCCATCTTATGTCGTACAGCAATTAAAAGAAAAAGGATGGACTCCAAGCTGGACAGAAGAAGAACTAGATATATTAAAAAGAAATGCCGAACACAATGATTTCATTGGTCTTAATTATTATCAACCAATTCGCGTAGAAAAAAACAATGAAACTGTTTCGTCTATGGAGCACTCAAGGGAAACCTCTACTTTAGCTCCTGGAAATCCATCATTTGACGGCTTTTATCGCACAGTAAAAATGGCAGATAAAAACTATACAAAATGGGGATGGGAAATTTCACCTCAAGGATTTTTAGACGGACTGCATATGTTAAAAGATCGTTATGGTGATATTAAAATGTATGTAACTGAAAATGGGCTTGGTGATGAAGATCCGATTATTGATGGAGAAATTGTAGACGTTCCTCGTATTAAATATATTGAAGAACATTTAAAAGTGATTAAGCTTGCTATACAAGAAGGCATTCACCTAAAAGGATATTACGCTTGGTCTGTTATTGATTTATTAAGCTGGTTAAATGGTTATAAAAAACAATACGGATTTATCTACGTAGATCATAACGATAACTTAAACCGAAAGAAAAAACTCTCATTTCATTGGTACAAGCATATTATTGAAACGAGAGGAGAAGAGCTATAAGGAAAAACAAAACCTCTTGATTTTGATCAAGAGGTTTTGTGTATAATAGAGGCAGTAAATTATTGAGAATGCAGACTAGGGAGATTATATGGCTATAAAATATAAAGAAATTGCAGATTGTTTAGAAAAAGAAATTCGAGATGGAAAGTTTAATCAAACGAAAAAACTACCTACAGAAGAAGAATTGATAAAAGAATTTGAAGTAAGCCGTAATACAATAAGAAAAGCAGTGACTCAACTCGTTAATCGTGGCTATATTTATCAAGTCCAAGGAAGTGGCATGTTTCTGCGTGAGGAATCTGTCACAGACTATATTAACTTAGGCAGCCTTAGAGGGCTAACGAAAGACTTACAGTCTAAAAAAGTGGAGACTAAAATTCTTGCTCTGCATGTAGTAAAAGCTGATGAATTAACTGCAAAAAGCTTAAGATGTGAACCCGGAACTAAGCTATATTATGTGAAACGGTTGAGAATTGTAGATGAAGAGCCTTTTTCTATTGAGATCAGTTACTTTAAAAAAGATGTAGTTCCTTATTTAAATGAAGAAATTGCGTCAAATTCTATTTATAGTTACCTAATCGATGACTTAGAATTAAACATTGGATTTGCTGACAAAGTTATTAATTGCGAAAAGATTGATGAAGAAAATGCTGAACTCCTTCATATCGACCTATTCGATCCAGCATTGATTATTGAAAATACTGTATGTTTAACGAACGGAACAATCTTTGAATGGTCAAAGTCAATCTTTCACTTTCAAAAAGCAAAAATCTTAAATCGTATCAATTTTAAATAACATCAGCATTAAGCAGTTTAATTATGAATTAATCTTTTACTTTTCTATTTCGTACTTTATTATTAATAATGAAAAAACATTAAAAGCTAAAAGCTCTTAAGTACTTCTGTTAAAATAATACATCAAAAAAACGTAAAATTTTATTAGACACACTATTTTCACCATTCATTGTTTCCATTAGTATGTCCCTCTTTATTGGAAAAACTGTTCATTTAGAAATATGGGAAATGATGAAGGGACTACTTGGAATGATTGTCCTTCCCTCTCTTGTAGCAATGTTGGTTAATCAATTTTATTCCAAATCGGTTGCAGAGAAGTGGAATAAAATTTTAGCTCCTTTTTCTAAATTAGGTTTAGCAGTAGTTGTTAGTATTAATAGTTCCGTAGTTGCACCTTATATACGTCATATCGATAAAAAATTCATTCAAATTGCACTAACAATTTTTTTATTGCTATATGCGGCTATTTTTTTGCTTGGATTCTTGGAATTTTGACGAAAAGAAGTAGGGACGAAGTGGTTGGTATGATCTATACCGGCGGTATGAGAAATATAAGTGCAGGTGCTGTTTTGGCAATAAGTTTTTTTCCCCATCCAGCAGCAGTCCCCGTTGTAATCGGCATGTTATTCCAACAAATACTTGCTGCGTTTTACGGACAATTAATAAAACTGGTTTATTTCAAGCCTAGTCTTAGCTCTTCTAGTAAAAATTTATAAACTAAGAGAAATTGTTATTGAACTGAAGAAGGCTGGCGTTAGATAACTGATTTTTGCTATGTTATGCCTTCCATCTTATTACGAGTGTATAATTAGGGTGACTAGATACTATGTAGCTACTGCAGTAAGCTTGCCTRTTCACTCAAAAAAATAAAAAAGAACCCTTACTGCAGTAGGTGAGAAGTGGGTAGTTACATAAGATGTGTTAGGTTTTTATAGACTGGAGTTTGGCCTATTAAAGATGACCTAACGTCTAGTAGAACTTAATAAAACACAGTGTAAGCGTGGAAAAGGGTATACTTCAGATCCTATAAATGGATAAAGGCAACTATAAAAAAAAGAGAGGGTTTGCATAATTTACTGTAAATCAATTATAAACTCATCTTAATCATAGTTATCTTCTAAAAAGGAGGTGTGGTTATGCCAAAAGGAAAGGGAGTTAAAAAAACCATTGAAATGTTATGGGGCATTCCTATGTTTCCAGTACTCTTACTAGGGAATTTTGTATTTGGATTAGCCACGTCTTTTTTTGCACCCTATGCCTCATTGTTTGGTATTGACGAAGTCGGAATGAGCAATATGCAATTTGGCTTTTTCATGACCATTATTTCAGTGGGTGCTGTTGTTATTACCACCATTATTGGTAAAACCTCAGACCGCGTGTCCAGTCGAAAAAAATTGTTATTACTCACTACTTGTGCTGCCATTTTAGGGTACGCTGGATTTGCATTTATCCGTAACTTCTTTCTTCTTGCTTTTCTTGCTTTTTTTTTACTGGGAACAGCAGCCTCTACCGTACCTCAATTATGGGCATTTACAAGAGAAGCATTAAAAAAAAGCACAGTAGAAGAAAAAGAAACGCCTTTTATAATGAATGTTTTTCGTGCGTTTTTTGCTCTTTCTTGGACGGTGGGTCCAGCAGTGGCAGGTTGGGTATTGTATGCGATTGGATTTAAGGGACTCTTTCTATGCGTATCAGGCGGATATCTACTAGCAGCGATTACGTTAGCCTTTTTATTAAAGGATATCAAAATTGAAGTGGAAGCCAAGCCAGCCCCGGTGGTTCTGCGTAAATTCATTGTCCAACCTCATATTTTAAAGAACATTGTCGCAATGACGTGTATGGCTATGGCTGCTTCTATGGCTAATTTAAACATGTCGCAATTTATTACGAAAATACTTAACGGGACAGAAAAGCAGGTAGGGTTAGTAGTGAGCGTACCTCCAGTATTTGAGGTTCCATTTATGATTGCAGTGGGAATATTAGCTACAAAAATCGGTAGTCGGTTGTTGATACGATTGGGATTTGGTATTTCAGTTTTTTATTATGGACTTCTATTTTCAGTCACAGAACCGTGGCAAATTTATCCGATTCAAATATTAAGTGCTGCACAGGTCTCCATAACAGCAGGCATTGCTGTGTCGTACTTTCAGGACTTTATTCCAGATGAACCTGGGACGGCAACGGCGCTATATATGAACACGACACAAGTAGGAAATGTGCTTGGCTTCCTGGGGTTCGGGTTCTTTTCAAGTTTGATAGGGTACCATAACTTATATTTGTTATGTACAGCACTTGTTATTGTCGGATTAACTATTTTGTTAAGTGAAAGAGGACGGAAGAAACTAAATTTAGATACTGTATAGCTACTTCAGTGAACTTGCTTGTCCACTTGAAAACATACATACCCCACCCGGGATCATTAATTTTAAGAACGTTAAACTGTGTCTGTGCAGTATAAGACACAGTTAATCTTCTTATTCCTTGAATATAACGATTTTATATTTTAGAATTTTTTTGTGAGAACTACTTGCAGAGATGCTTTCAATCAAAAAATAACATAATTTGAATTATAAAGGGTGACGTTCGTTGAAAGAGCAAGAATTGTACACAGTAACTCAACAACTTAACGAGCTATTTGATAATTTAAAAAATGGCAAGATTACTGAAGAGGAATACAAAGAATTATCTGATGAACTGTATCGAAAACAGACAAGGTTACGATATGAACTTGAACATGAGAAAGGATTACATTATAAAGAGTTAAAAAGCTGTTAAACAAACAATTTAAAAAAAGCAGTTTCAAAAAGATACTGCTTTTTTTATTGATATTTATTGG
>NZ_JBFULJ010000219.1:0-5403 GCF_056400385.1 Priestia sp. P5_B4 | reverse complement strand
GCTTCTAAACAATATAAGCATTTTCAAACGCTTGATACAGAAGAATATGACGAAAGTTCCATTAAAGATTTTTTAGACGGTGAATTTAAAAAAATTGTAAAACGCAAAGTAGAGCGACACCCCAAAGCAGAACAAGTGCCTACAAAGCTCGGGTATTTTATAGTTGAACCAGGCCACGCTCTCGACTCAAACCCTAATTATAATTTATTTCACCGCACTCGTTTTGCCACAAACAAAGAAGAATTTGAAGAAAATAGCGAACAGTTTATCAATGCATACCTTGATACTGCAGCCGTTCGAGGAGGAGCATTTTTAGTTGTATCTGCTGTTCCAAGAAAATATTTTGATCATGCTTTTGTGTTTATTTTAAAATGTGACTTCGAACCAAAAGTGGCTTCAATTTCAGATGAATCAACCCTTATTCGTCACGTAGAAATGGCGATTACTACTAAAAACATGAAATCTATTCAATACCCATACATGCCTGAAGAAGGCATGGTCGAAGAAAGTGAACTCGTCATACATCAAGCGTCTCACGCCCGTTACTTTGAGGACTTCTTGAAATTTATTGACTACAACGAGCCGATGCCTGAGGTTATGAAAACACAAGTGATGGATATGGTGCGTGAACACGTCAGCGAAACGTTTGAAGCAGAAAGCGTAGAACTCGAACAGTTTGAATCCGACATGGAACTGTGGGCAACAAGTGAAAAGCGTGAGCTTCAAGAACGTTTAGATACGCATCAAGTCATGGAAGCTGCTGCTCATATCGTCGAGCATACGCCTGATGCAGAGCTTAAAATGAAGCTTGGCGAAACAGAGATTAAAGGACTGTTAGCTGATTTCGGGGAAAATATTCACTTAGCAAAAGTGAACGGACGCTACGTGGCGTTAATTGAAGCAGAATCGATTCTGTTTGAAAAAGGCGCGTCTCCAATTGAGTTTCATAAGCCAGGTGATTTGCACGGGATTATTGAAAAGATCAGCAGTAAGAAATGGGAAGAATAAATAAAAGCTAGAGAGCTATGTAGCTCTCTAGCTTTTATTTAACTGAAAAACCAGCTCTATTTATCCACCTTAATTCTCTACTAATTGGCTCACGGAAACATTTTGTTCATTTTCCGGCTGACCTAGCGGATAAATTCTTACCGTATCATTTTCTTCGCTTACATGTTGAATATAAACGGCCGTATCGTTATACGTAACGTTAGCCATAACGGGTGAATCAGCAATTTGTTTTGCTCGCTGCTTGTCCACGTTTCTTCCCCCCTCTATGCTGATATACATATAAGGTTTGTTTAAAGAATAGATGCTATTCGCCCCCTAGAGCAGTTCTACCGTTTTTTAGCAGTGCGGTAGCCAAGGTAAAAAACGAAAGAAGTATAGATAATGAATGCAGCTCCAGCCAGCAAGAGCATTTTGTGATGATGCCAAAGGGCCGCATATGTTTTGATGAAGATTCCCTTTGTAAGTAAAATATATTGATACACAATAAAAGCAACCACTAAAGCAAGAAACAGCAATCGAAACAAACGCATGAAATCAATGTTAGATAAAATGGAAGCAGCTTTTACCCAGGGCGATGTAGGAGGCTGCGCTTTTTTAGTGCTTCGGCTCTTCGACTTTTGTTTCTTTGCAGGCGGAGCTTTTGATTCTTCTATTTTAGGTGCTGGTTTTTGTTTTCCTTGAGCCATCGGTCACTTTCCCTCTTTCTTAAATAAAGTGTCTAAAAAAGAAGCTTTTCTATTTTGCATATTCAAGACAAGACCGGCTATCTCCTTTTGACTTTTAAAAATACTTTCCTTTTTTAAATACAGAATGTCTTTAGGTATGTGCCTATAGCATTTTTCTTATCTTCGCATACGTTATATCGTGTTTGATTTGAAATTACTATGTAAAAGGAGCGGTGCCCTAATGAACCCTTATTATTTCAACCCTGGATACAGTCCTCAGCAAGTTGATTACTCAGTTCAACAATACTATCCCCCTTACGTACCACAGCATGAAGAATACGATGAAAGACAGCAGCTTCAAAATCTTGGAGGATTTGAACGAAGAATTCGTGCCCTTGAGAGACAAAATGAGGAGCAAGTCAGAGAAATTACTCGTTTAAATCGTGTTGTGGAGCGACWTACTGATCGTATAAACAGATTAAATCAGCGCTTACGCAATGTAGAAAGAAGACTTAACATTCCATTTACAGCAAGCCAGGACGGATTTTAAACTCACCTTAAGCATTCCCGTTTCTTTTGAGCGAGAATGCTTTTTTACATGTCTTCTGTCATTTTTGATAGCACACAGGATATTTGATTAAACTTTACATAAAATAAAATTTGACTATGAAAAAGAAAAGGAGAAAATCACATGAAATCCCCTGTTGTTATTTGTCCTAACTGTCATTCTCAAAAAGAGCTTGCTACCGTTTTAACTGCTCAGTCCAATCAAAACGTTATCTATACATGCTCAGCTTGCGGCTATAAGCTGACAAACATTAAAACAAGCAAAGGATAATCAGTATCTCTCACCTCACTTAGTACCTATACTCAATACGTTCTTCTGTCCATATACAAAAATTAACGTTTACGTAAATGTTATTATTTTTGTATACTGATAGTATTATGGGAAAGGGAGTTGAAGAAGTTGAAGTTTAAAATGAAGGAACGCGGGCAGCTGCATTTGAGTCCGGAAGGAAAACAATTAATTTTAGACTTGTACGAATCAAATATGATGGAATCTGTAAATGAAGCTTTGGATGCTGAAACAAGAAGCTTTCACAGTGGAAAAGCCGATGGAATACAGGCTATTTTACTTTTTTTAGGGGTACAGCTAGAAGAAAACACTTCACAATCATAAATGAATGCCCTATAAAAACCGTAAAAGCAGACGCACTCTTCTGGTGAATGCGCCTGCTTTTCATGATTCTTCCTGCTCAAATTTTACAATTGCAGTCTTAGCACGATCTCTCAATGACAGAAGGTCAGACTCTACTTTTAAGATATTTTTCTTTTTCTGTTCAATCRGCTTGAGCTGCTCTTCTACCGTATGTAACACTTGCTCTAACTTTTCTTTTTGTTGACTTGTTCCTTTCACTTGCCTATAATCCATCTTTTGTATTTCAAGAGTATCACTTAAAGCAAGAAATTCCTGTAATTCTTGAAGTGAAAAACCCATGACTTCTTTGGCATTCGTAATTTTCTTTAAAAATTCTACATGTTCTTCAGTATACAGACGAAATCCACCTTCACTTCTTGGAGGTGCTGGCATCAGTCCAATTTGTTCATAATAACGAATCGTACGTTTTGTTAAACCGCTTTGCTTCGCTACATCATCTATTTTTAGTTCACTCATTTTTAAATCCCCTTTAATCAATTCACAATGTCAACTTTTCATACTTGTTACTATTATACACTAACGCTAGATATCTCAAAACAAATCTGAACAGCTGTGCACTTATTTAAAAATAAATAAGCAAWTTCTTTACCCTTTTTTAGAGTAAAAAAATTGCTTATACAGTATATGCTGGATTCTTTTCTCTAAAACCTTATCATAAGTGCCGTTTTTGTTAATTTACGATTTAGCATACAAATTAATAAATTTGTTTTTGAGAGTTCTTATTTCTATCTACTAAATGTTTATTAACTTGTATGTAGCCTTCTCTTTCTGTACTAGCCCCGCCTGCGCTGAGTACACCGATAGCCACGCATGCTATCCAACCTAATTTCATTATAACAGAAAGCGCTTACATAATAAAGTGTTATGCTTTAATTTCTAAAAAGTTATAAATACAATCAGCAGGTCTTTTTCCACCTCCTGCTGATTTGTTAAATAGAACCGGCAAGATCCAGTATTATCAAACAGTAAATAGATCGTCTTAATAAGCTACTTTATAAATCAAAAACCGTTCATATGGGTTTTTACGATCCAACTCTGGCAGCATTACCTCTTCTTTTAAAATGAAAGAAGGATGTTTTACGAGGTGATGAAGATAATCCTCCGAACTATAATATAAAATCAAATCAATCTCGCGCTTATTCTCTTCCCACGAAAGCAAAATATTGTTCACTACTTGGATAAAGATTTGAACTGAAAAAGGATTAAAAAAATAAAAGCAGTTGTCTAATGGATGAATCTTATATTCCTGGGCTAAACAACACTGAAAATGAATAGGATGTTTGCGGCCCTTGGCTTTTTTCAAATAGCGCCTCTGGTTATCTATGGCCTGCTCATAAAAGTGTTCATTCATTTCTATCCCTACGGCGGTGGCATTGCACAGGTAGTTCACATAAAAATTCAGCCTTCCTTTTCCACATCCGAAGTCGACAATTCTATCACTGCTTGTTAGCTCATACTGAGTGAAAAGTGTTTCTAATGCACTATAAGGCGTGGGTTCRTAACGATGGTAATGAAATGAATCATTAAATCCCTTTTGTTCTCCCGTTGTTTTTATATTTAATAAAGCGTCATAATATTGCTCGTTCATGGCCAATCTCCTGTTTATAGTTGTTGAAAAAGAGAAAGAAGGACAGATGCCCTTCTTTCTCACTCTACTTTCACACGCATTTCTGATATTTTAAGACCAATCTCTTCGATTAACTGCACAGCTTCCGCTCGCTTTTGATCATCTAATGTGCTGATTCCCCGTACGTCTACGCTTTTTAAATATCGATAAGAGGCTTTAAGACGTTCTAAGGTATCTTCTTGGTCAAATGTTTTCATGATTATCTCCTCCAGTATATGTAGTTACTATATGTATACCACAAACATGTCCGTAATAAATCTAACCTGTTTAATAAATACTAAACGTATCTGATTTATCTAAGAGGAAATGCACTTCTAATAGCTGATATATACTCAAAAAATTCTTGGGTTTTCGAATTTTTACGTTCATTTCTCGTGTTAGTTGCAAAAAAAGCTTCTCTTTGCGCTTTACTTATCTCAATTTGCACACCCATCCGCCTAGCTGTTTTATTGGTTATATTTCTAGGGCTTGTACCGGAAAAAGGGTCTTGATCTGATAAAGTTTCTGTACTAAAACCTTTGGAAACAAGCGCTTCATACACTTTGGATCTTAATGCCTTGTCAGCACCGCCGATTTTAGTGTGTTTTTCACTTTTATCATTGTATCCATGAAAAGATACGGCATAGTCTTCTTTCGATATAATAGTTAGCGCATGAGGTTCATCAAAATGAGTGGATGTGATATGAAGATCGGCATTTCCTGCTTTCTTTAACCCTTCAAATATATAGTACGAGTATTCGTTTCCTGCTAGCCCAACAGCAAGTTCGGATGTTCCAGTTTCGATACCTCCGCCGTGTATCGCAAGCATAATAATGTTAGAAGGTCTGATTTCGAATTGAATTTTGTAGTCTTGATTGTATACTTCATGAGAGGCAAGTTCAGAG
>NZ_JBFULJ010000218.1:0-5406 GCF_056400385.1 Priestia sp. P5_B4 | reverse complement strand
AGGCTCTTCTCGTTATATAAGTTTTTACCATGTAATATCGTAAATATGACTGTTTTTTTGACGGGTTCCTTAGGCTGTAAAAGTCACTACTACATGAGTAATTAAAAAATAGTAAATAGATGATAGTAAAAAGAACCATAAGCTAAATCGAATATAGCAGAGGTGATGAAAGTGATAGCAAAAGGTGTAACTCAATCTACGTTCGCCAAAGAATTCGTTGCTTTACCTACGCCTTGTAATGACGTTATCTACTATCCTCCTAAGTTAGCTGACTTAGCAACCGAAGAGAGCTATACAGTTTTTCAAACTCTGAGTCAAAAAAGTGGACTTGCTTATCTTGTTGTTACCCAGACTCATACAGCTAAGGTTGTATGAGCAGGATCTAAAGATTTAATAAATGAARTATATCAAGCCATTCCTTGGTCTMMTTATGAAATAGYMGATGAAGRTAACMMGTTCGATTAYAAAGAAGCMCYTTCATTGCAAGCTTTAGAAGATTATTTTATTCAKCTTAAAGAACAGTAATWYATTTTATGGATAGCACTATTGATTATTMAAAAGACCCTCTAMTKCAYTAGAGGGTCTTTTARACTAAACTAGTAAAGAGTTATAGTTGGCAGACGCCTATTATTAAATRAAAAATCACTGTAAAGRTGATTTGAATTYACTATGATWGTGTAAKYGAAGAACCTCACGYARCAGTTCCATTTGCTGATASATKCTTTCTTTCGTTAAMGRATCTGTACARGTAGGATAGTCTTTAGTTAAATTTGAAAGTTYCCTYGTAAATAAGARCACTTCATATTCATCTAGCATAAACAGTCCTCTTTTCTCATARGCAGTTTATAACAATACAATATATTTTATATATACCCTTARGARAAAATGACTAACTATTMKTTGYTATYCAAATTACTACAATTRTTTCACTGGAAAAGTAGTARGAKAGAKATAATTAARTTCMCTGARAATGTAGRGGTGAAGTKTGTATATATTGGGRGGACTATATCTATCATCTTTTAGCTCTTAGTGGAGGCGTGCTAGTAGGTGRAKTTATAAGTTGGRYSACTAAGAACATYTTGAAGAMTAAAAAATATAGRGRTAAYTGAAATKRATAACAMAATAAAAACTACCTCGWTATAGAATGCTCCAGCAAGCGAGGKAGYTTTTATCARGATTGACAATTATAAAGTACCAAAATATAAYCGCAAGTAGATCRTAACATGTTTTWCTCGTARAGACTATTTTTKGCCATACAAACATATTATAAAWRGTGCACTTCTTATACATGGATCTTTCATACACCTATGAAGAGGMCGTTAGCATAMTAAAGATGTATAAMAAGTTGCATACTCCGGAAAAAGAATCCTTAGTAGAACCGGTCAGTCCCCGTTCTACTTTAAGGGTTCTTTTTTGTACAGGAATAAATTAGAGTGACAACGAAATTAAATATAAAGACAAGCAGGAGAAAGGTTAGTTAATAATAAATTAACTAAACCAATGAGAAAAATAATTATGAATACAAACCTAAAAATATTGAATATTCTGAAATATAATCATAAAATGGAGTTGTTAAATAATGAAATGGAGTGTTTGAAATGAAAAAAGTAATTTACCTATCTGTTTTTTTGTTGTTTGTAGGGGTAGTAGGTTATACGGCTCAAGCTCAAACACCAAGTAAAGAAGCTAGTTCGAGAGAAAAGCTTAACGTTAAAAAGCTAGATGTTACCGAATTTTTCTCTAATGAAAATGGAACATTTTTATTACGTAATGTTAAAACAGGAAAAACATTTGTCTACAATCAGGAAAGAGCGACTACACAACTCACTCCAGAATCTACATTCAAGATTCCTAATGCATTAATTGGATTACAAGTCAAAGTCGTACGAGATGAATATGATGTGAAGCGTTGGGATGGTGTTAAGAGAGAATTTGACACGTGGAACTGTGATCATACTCTAGGATCGGCTATGCGTGAGTCAGCCATTTGGTATTATCAAGAAATGGCGAGAGACATTGGAGAGAAACGTATGAAAGAGTGGGTACAGAAGACTTCATATGGAAACGAAGATATTAGTGGAGGAATTGACCATTTTTGGTTAGACAGTTCTCTAAAGATTAGTGCACTTGAGCAAGGTGATTTTTTAGAAAAATTATATAAAGAAGAACTTCCCTTTGATAAACCAGTCATGAAAACTGTTAAACGAATGATGATTCAGGAGGAGGGGGATCACTATACACTTTATGGGAAAACGGGAACAAGGTTATCTGACATGGGACTGGGATGGTACGTTGGATTTGTAAAAGTGGACAATCAATCTTATGTTTTCGTAACAAATATTGATGGATCGGGAACAAAAGCCAAAAATATCACATTGGATATCTTAAGAAAGTACAATCTCATCACGAGATAAAAAACAGATATTTAGGGTTGTTTAAAATAAATCTAAAATTTATAAAATGATCTATAAAGTTAAAAAAGCACAAACCACTATATATGGTATGTGCTTTTCTGGCTAAGGAATAACAATAAAAAAAGGTTGTCTAATAACATGGTAACAATTTAACGCTTTAAAGTAAACCTTGAAGTCATTTACTTCATTGTACTCGGGACCCTCAATAATTTTGTATAAATAAGAATATACCTCAATATAAAGAGACAATTAGTTATTAACTAATCAATAGGGTATACCCAAACGATAGTTAAATAGAGTTTTGATTTTTCTATATAATTCAACTATCATATACACTTGTCTTTTGATTAATAATTTTGAGGAGGTTTTTTATGATTTTTGGGTATGCGCGTATTTCAGCCTTTGATCAAAATTTAGATTCGCAGATTGAACAATTGAGAGAGGAAAAAGTCGATCGTATTGTGCAAGAAAAAGTATCTGGTATCCAGCATCAAAAAGAAGAATTAACACAATTGCTTCATCAACTAGTAAAAGATGACACATTGATCGTGACACGAATGGATCGTCTAGGAAGAAACACGAACACCTTCAGGGAAGTTTATCTTAACCGTTATGTCTGCATTTAGTGAACTTGATCGAATGATGATTAAAGAAAAGCAGCAAGCTGGAATTGCGATTACAAAAAGAAAAGGTATATATAAAGGAAAGAAGCAAAAATTCACGTTAARRCAYGWTKGGGTAAGGCAYGCCATGGATCTTCATGAAACTACTAATAAGCCTGTAAAGGAAATCTGTAAAATCACAAATATAAGTGAAGCTAYTTTTTATCGTCGGTGRAGARAATATCAGAAWMTAAAAAATGCGGTGACTMCRGRAGAATAAYARAAAGAWTTTTATTTTTCACTAMATAAACAGCTATCTATAGTCGATTAAAGTAAAGAGGATTAACTATTTAKTAGTAATATAGTGRATGGTCACTATAAAATAGRGTWTTAAGCTTAAARMAAACGKTAAATGATAAAAAGKATTTATGTAAGGAGGTACTATKATGAAAAAGTCTAYAGCARTTCTGCCAGAAGAGTGGATGARGCTAGTTAAAGATGCAATGAATTCAAATGTGAGTAAAGAAGAATTTAAASAGTTTCTAGAAGCAAAATCTCAAGATAACACGATARCAAAAAACATTAGATAGCGTGCCTATCTAATGTTTTTTGTTATCRCTAGGTTTGTGTATTATCTAAGAATRCTTTTACTTCTTTAACCGATAACCCTACTTCCTTAGCCTCTTGGAYAAGTCTAATCCATTCTTGGTCYAAATGTGGCGTTATTACTTCTTTTTTACTGTCCATAAACATAAATTCCTCCAGATTTTCAGGAGGCTCAGCTGTCATAGTCAATTGACTTTAGACCTGTAGCTTTGCGTCCTAGCTTTTCAACTAGTTTGCCTTTATCTGAATGTGTAWATTTATATAAATTTTACTACATAATGGATGTYGAAGTATGTCRAAATAAGTATTCYTATAATTATTTTCTGAATTAAACAACTATTTMTAACTCCAAAAATAATGCTGAKAGWTATCAGCTGGRAAGAGACGTAWAMCAAGYGTACAATAAGGCCKAGTATTTTTAATMCGTCTAAAAAGGTGTACCTTTTGGATTATTTATATTGGACAGCATAAACCCTTGAAATTACCTATTTTAACATTATGTGGTATATTTAATTAAAAAGGAAAAAAACATGATAGGACTTACTATTGCCATTATTGTATTTAATTTTATTGCATTTAAAACAAATAAAAGACTAACAGCAAATCAAATCCTTCATATTTGGGTGTTTACAATTGCTTTTCAGCATATGTTTGATGTCTTTATAGATTTAAAATATCATGCCTATTGGTATTTTACAGAAAATGCAGATTGGAGGGGAGTTCTTACTCATACTGTATTGCTCCCGCCTGCTAATATGATATTTCTTAATTGGTATCCTTTTAAAATGCCAATCATTCACAAGGTTCGCTACCTTACCCTTTGGGTGGTTGCCATATTGCTTTATGAAATGATTACATTACGTCCCGAACCTTGGGGATACTTTCACTATGGTTGGTGGAATTTATGGTATTCAGCTATCATTGATCCTGTGCTTCTACTAATTACATTAGGGTATTACAAATGGGTATTAAAGCTAGAAAACAAGTTATTAACAGGAAAGAAATAAAAATAAAAGGCTACCTCGGCATTACTTTAGAGGTAGTAATCATTACTATAATGATCAATGGGACTTAGAGATAGCGACTAATTTTTCAACACAAACTCTTACTATAATTCCCATTACAATATAATAAATAAAAGAGTATATATACTTCCATTTTATATAGATGACAAGATGTGCCCATATAGAAAAGGGTTCACCAATAAAAGCAAATGCGCTAGCCATACATATGAGTGAAACAATAAAGGATTTCCAGGTTCTAAAATATTGATACAATAACATGAATGTAATTGGAACCATGCTGAAATCAAAAGGTAAAGCGCCAGGATAAATGGGCAGGAATTGCGTAATGTACCCCCAGAAACGAAACGTAATTCCTATAAGATCCAGAAGAAATGTAATGATAATAATGAAGGTACCAAACAATAAGGTTTCAAGGATTTGTTTACGGTTTAAAAAGATACTCCAAATAATCCAAGGAAGAATAAGAAAAACAAGAAGCAACCACCAACTTCCTGTTAAAAATTCATCGTGTAACCAATACTTTATATCTAATTCTGCTATTTTATCTTGTAAGGATCTGACTCTCCAAAAATTCTCTATTCTTTTATCCATGGATTTAACCCCTTTATAACGATATACAACACTTTAATTTCTATTTTATTATTTGAGCATCTTATTGTTTTATGTAGCTCTTTATTACCTAAAAAACATTCCCAATGAGGAACCTAAATTCACATTGAGGTATTACACTGATATGTATAGTGGGATTGGTGATTGGTG
>NZ_JBFULJ010000217.1:0-5436 GCF_056400385.1 Priestia sp. P5_B4 | reverse complement strand
CTCCCCTACTAACAAACGCCGAGGCGTTCATCAAACCATTTTATTTTTTTACTATTTAGAACCGGTTCATTTGCCATTTATCGTATAATAGAGGTGGTCATAAGTAAAATACATAAAATTTATTGTCTTTTTAAAAATTTTTTTATAATCTAAATACAAGGGGGAATCGGGATGGATCAAAAAGATTGGATATTAATTAAAACGCTTCACGAAGAAAAGAACATTACGCGAACGGCTGAAAGGCTCTACGTATCGCAGCCTTCTTTAAGCTACCGTCTTAAAAATCTTGAAGAAGAATTTGGCGTGTCGCTTTTTTTCAAAACGAAAAAAGGAATTGAGTTTACATCTGAAGGTGAGCATCTTGTTCGCTATGCGGAAAATATGTGGAAGCAGCTGCAGGAAACAAAAGACAGCATGCGTAATATGAGCGAAACCGTTACGGGAACGCTTCGCTTAGGGGTATCGAGTAACTTTGCACAGCATAAGCTTCCTAAAATTTTAAAGCAGTTCTCTCTTCACTACCCAAATGTACAGTTCAGCGTCAATACGGGCTGGAGTACGCAAGTTATGAATCTATTAGACTCTTCGCGTGTGCACGTTGGCATTTTACGAGGCAATTACCCGTGGAACGGAGAGAAATCACTGCTGACGAAAGAACGGCTCTGCTTAATTTCGAAGAAAGAGATTGCGATCGATGACTTGCCGAACCTGCCTTATATTAACTATAAAACCGATACGTCGCTAAAAGATCTCATTCAAGACTGGTGGCATGACAAGTTTTCAGAGCCTCCGTTTGTGGCAATGGAAGTTGACCGGCAAGAAACGGCCAAAGAAATGGTCAAAAATGATTTAGGCTTTGCCATTTTACCTGAAATTTGCCTTCACTCCAGCGACAACTTATATACATACGGACTTTCGTACCGAGATGAATCACCTTTGCTTCGAAACACGTGGCTCATGTATGATCCTTCTTACTTGAATCTATCGGTCGTGAAAGCGTTTATTGACTTTTTAAAGCTAAGTGAAAAATAAAGCCAAAGCTAAAAAGTTTGCGTCTTGGAAGAATCTCTCTTTTAGACCAAGCTTTTTTCTAGACTACCATTATAAAAATTTTTTATGAACTTTCTAAAAAAACCTATATTTCCTTTATTTTTAAAAATGTACTAACATGAAAACAAGAAACATCAGCGGGAGTAAAGAGCGGCTTTAAAAATTCTTAATAATCAAACTACGGCTCATACATGGGGATGAGAGATGTTAGTCACGTTTTTTTACTCTAAAAGAAAACGCTTTCAGAGAAAAGAGGGAAAATAAAGGAGGTTGTTTGAATGCTAGCACTACTAGGTTTTACAATGATTATTGTCTTTACGTATCTCATTATGTCAAAAAGGATGTCTCCTATCGTAGCTTTAATGGTAATTCCACTTCTTTTTGCGGTGATTGGAGGGTTTGGCAAAGGCGTCGGAGACATGATGCTAGAAGGTCTAAAACAAGTAGCTCCGTCAGCTGCGATGCTGCTTTTCGCCATCTTATATTTCGGGGTTATGATTGATGCCGGACTGTTTGATCCATTAATTAAGCAGCTGTTAAAAATCGTAAAAGGCGATCCGCTTAAAATCGTCATCGGAACGGCTCTTCTATCGCTTTTAGTTGCACTAGACGGAGACGGTACAACCACTTATATGATTACGGTTTCTGCTCTTCTTCCACTTTATAAACGCCTGAATATGAGTCCGTTAGTGTTAACGACAGTTGCGATGCTTTCTCTTAGTATTATGAGCAGCATGACGCCTTGGGGAGGCCCGGCTACTCGTGCGATTGTCGCCCTTCACCTCGATGCATCTGAGTTCTTTATTCCACTTCTTCCAACGTTAATTGGCGGAGCTTTGTGGGTTGTTTTTACAGGCTATATTCTTGGAAAAAAAGAGCGCAGACGACTTGGTGCTATTGACATCGAGCAGTTTGAATTAAAAAGCTCGCTTGCGTTTGCTGAAGACGCATCTTTAACTTCTCAAGAAGATATTACACAGCCTAAAAAAATCTGGATTAACTTAGCTTTAACCATTGCACTCATGGTCGTATTGGTTTCTGGCATTTGGTCTGTTTCTGTTTTATTTATGATTGGTTTTGCGCTTGCTCTTATGATTAACTATCCAAAACTTGAGGATCAAAAAGAACGTTTAATGGCTCATGCAGGCAACGCGTTAACCGTTGCAGCCCTTGTGTTTGCAGCCGGTATTTTTACAGGAATACTATCCGGCACTAAAATGGTTGATGAAATGGCAAGCCTGTTAATTCATTTAGTTCCTGATTCACTCGGTTCGTTTTTACCGACAATCGTTGCTTTAACAAGCATGCCGTTTACATTCGTGATGAGTAACGACGCTTATTACTTCGGTGTTTTACCAATATTCGCTGAAACAGCTGCTTCTTACGGAATTGATCCGATGGAAATTGCGCGAGCTTCAGTGCTCGGACAACCTGTTCATCTGTTAAGTCCACTCGTTGCGTCTACTTTCTTACTTGTAGGTATGGTAGGTGTTGATCTTGGTGAACATCAGCGCTTTGCATTTAAATGGGCCGTTTTAACGTCTCTTGTTCTAATTGTCCTTGCTATTGTCACAGGTGCACTTACGCTATTTTAATAGGAATAAAAGCCGCTATGGCTTTTTATTAATAAATTGATAAATGATACGTGGAGGTACTTCTAAAATGTATGTAATTACGTGTTATGTAGGAAAAGGTGAAATGAGAATGTACGAGTTTGATAGCAAAGAAGAAGCCCTTTCTCAGCTCAAAAACCTGAAAGGCTGCACCATTCTTTCAGAAGTTGTTTACTTTAATGATTCATCGGTTATTCCGGTAGCTATTTAATTATGCACCACTCAATCCTATAGGTACAAACTTGATAAGCTTCCTTTCGCTCAAAAGGAAGCTTCTTTTTTTATGTTCTTCTGAGACTTCGGTCCCTTTTCTCTCCTCAACGTTTTGTTACGTCTGGTTCGTTTTGTTTTCTTGCTTCAATCATATTAATAATTTGATTTGTATGTGGAGTTAGCACTGTGCACTTTTGGTAGAAGGCTCCGTCTACAACAAGCAGCTCTTCATCCATCCCGCAAAACTTGCAGCGGAGCTCTTGTGGTCCTGCGTAAGAGGTGTGATAAACACTATCGTTAAAGATGGTGTAAAAAGTATCTCTTTGCTGGGCATCGTAAAAGCTATATTGCTGGTTAGCGTCATCACGGTAGTTAACTCCATAGTTCCGGTCGAATTCTTCTTGAGTAAATCTATCCTGTAAAAGTTCATTTTGTACTAGTTCTCTTAAACAGCACTCTATTTCTTCATAGTTAAATGAACAATTATGTGCGTAAACATTTAGTTCTTCAGTGCTGTTCTCTTTTACCATCACTTCACTGCCGCAAATCTTACAGGGATGTTTGGGACTCTGTTGATCAAAGTAAGAGAACGTTTGGACCTTTTCCACTGCTATTTCATCGCTCACCTTTTTAAACTTAATCATCACATTTTCTGTTTGACTGACGTTTTCGTTATACAACATCACTTCATATTCATCTATATTCTTTCCGTTTTCTTTTCGACTCATATGCTCCATTACTTCATACGAAGAAATAGTAAAAAACTCCTTAAAATTCACCACTAACATGCATCCTTCCAAAAAATTTACGTTCGCTATGTACCTGTTCTATACTACCATTTTTTCAAAGACTCGAACCACTAAACGAACTTATTTTAGATTCGCATATCCTTTCTTTATCTCGCAGACATAACACTAACCCTTTTATAAGGAGGATTTCATGAATACGTATGTAATCATCAGCACCGGCGTTGTTGACAGCGTATTTTCGTTTCAGAAATACCGTAAGCAAAAAGAAAAAACCTGTTGTGACAACAGGTTTTTCTTATTAATCATCGCTGCCTAAAATACCGAAAAAGCGAAGCAAGTTGATGAATAGATTAATAAAATCTAAATACAAAGACAGTGCCAAAATCGGAACAAGCTCTTCCGTGATTTCACCGTGCTTCATTTTGTTAAAATCATACAGCACGTAAAGTGAGAAAACGATGGTACCAATCACTGAGAATGCCATGAGTCCAGGCGTTGTTAATGGACTAAACAACGAGAAAATGCTGATACAGACTAGTGCTAACAGCGCTACTAATAAAAAGCTGCCTAAAAATCCTAAATCTTTTTTCGTTTTTGCGCCAATTACACCCATCACCGTAAAAATAACGAACGTGCTTCCAAACGCATAAAGAACAACTTGTGCTCCCGCTACTGATGCATAGTGGCTAACAATTGGAAAGAGCGTGATGCCTGATATAAATGAAAACGCATATGTAAAACCGTATCCTACGCTTTTTTTCTTTCGTAACATAAATGCCGCAACCAGCATCACAAGCTCAGCAATCGCTAATGGAATAAAATAAGCCGGCGGCACATATTGACCTACGTATAAGCCAACTGTGGAAATAAATAACGAAAAAATAAATGTTACTAATACTTTTTGAAACAGAGACCGCTGCTCTACTCCAATTACTTCTTGCATGTGTAAAACCTTCTTTCTAAAATCTGTTATATTTTATATAATACCTACCTTTTCAAGAAAAATAAAGATAATACTAAGGTCTTTTTTCTTATTTTTATAGAAAGTAAGCATAGACGCTGCCGTCTATGCTTACTTGGTATCTCTTTATTTTGGCAACAGAATACCGTCAATAATTCCGTAAGTCTTTGCTTCTTCAGCACTCATAAAATAATCTCGTTCCGTATCATGTGCCACTTTTTCAACCGGCTGTCCCGTTCGTGTTGATATGATTTCATTAATATGCTGCTTGAGCTTTAAAATTCGGCGAGCGCTAATTTCAATTTCAGTCGCCTGTCCTCTAGCCCCTCCTAGCGGCTGATGAATCATAACTTCACTATTCGGCAGTGCATAGCGCTTTCCTTTTGCTCCTGCTAGGAGAAGCAGTGCGCCAAAAGAAGCGGCCATGCCCGTGCAAATCGTTTGAACATCCGGCTTGATATACTGCATCGTATCATAAATCGCAAACCCTGCTGAAGTCGAACCTCCGGGGCTGTTAATATAAAGTGAAATATCTTTTTTAGGATCATCTGCCGCAAGAAACAGCAGCTGCGCGACCACGCTGTTGGCAATATGATCATTGATTTCATCACCAATTAAAATAATTCGATCTTTTAACAGCCTCGAATAAATATCATACGAACGTTCACCTCGGTTGCTTTGTTCAATTACATATGGAACCGTACTCATATATATCCTCCTTATCACATGTAATATGGCTATGCAGCCATGCAGAGAGTGCACGTCGGAGTATACGTTGGTTTTTGAATGACGCTTTTTAAGGAAGGCAAAGCCTGAATCAAAAGTGCTGGATCCTGCGCTTCTAACGTTT
>NZ_JBFULJ010000216.1:0-5453 GCF_056400385.1 Priestia sp. P5_B4 | reverse complement strand
CCTTTATATAATTCATAATAACCTTTATATTTATAATATGAAAACGCCACCAATATTTCAAGTACTTTTTGCTAGATTATTAAATTAATTTTGTATTTCGTCTAATTTACCTATCATCTTACATTGGTATTCTATTTTTACTTTTAGCAAGATCCGCTACGATTTTATTGTATTTATCATCTGAAAGTTTATAAAAGAAAAACATTACAATAATTGTTGCAATGGCTAATGTACTTGGATAAATAAACATTAATCCTCTAATTCCTTGCAGCACATTTGCATTCTGCACCGCATTTGGAACGTAACCCACTATCCCTAACACAACACCAGGAATAAAGCCTGCAAGCGCTTGAGAAAGTTTACGGAAGAAAGTAAAGAAAGAATACACGACACCTTCCGATCGATTGCCAGTTTTCCATTCGCCATACTCTACAGCATCAGAAACTAATGCCCAGTTCAAACTATTTACAAATGAGCTTCCAAAGAAAGCAAAGCAAGCTAATGTAATAAAAATCACTGCATTATCTGCAAAAACATAAGCTAAAATATCTCCTACAGCCCAAATCGCGCACCCCAATATGTACGTAGACTTTTTTCCAATCCTTTTGACCATGAAAGGAACCATTGCCACGCCGATAAATACACAACCAATACTGAAAAACCCCATATAAGGAACGATTGCTACGTTTTTTAATACGTACTGACAAAAATAAACTTGTACAGCAAGCTTTACGTTAAAAGCTGAAAAGGTAAACAAATTAACTAAACAAAGAATTAGTAAAGGCGTATTCTTAAAAAGCCCTTTATAGCTATCAGTCAGCCTCACGTTTGTATTTTGGGGTTTTTCATACAMATATCTTTCTTTTACATTGGCATAACAATAGACTTGTAACAAAACACCCAAAAATGCAAAAATAGATACAGCCACTAAATAACCAGTAGATTGATTGTTAAACATTAAGACAATCGGCATAAATCCTACAGTTGTAATAAGAAGTCCTAAATTTGAGCCTGCTTGTCTAAATGATGCCATTTCTGCTCTTTCAACAGGATCTTTTGTCATCGCAGGTACCATTGATCCATAAGGAATATTTGAAATGCTATAAATCGTTCCAAATGCCATATACGTTACATATGCCCATATAATCTTTCCGGTTAGTGAAAAATCCGGATTAGTAAAGCTGACTATTGTTATCAAAGCAAGCGGTATTGCAGCATAAAGAAAGAATGGTCTAAATTTGCCTTTAGGACCTATCTTCTTTCGATTATCAATCCAAGTACCTACTGTAATATCAGCGAACGCATCCCATATTTTCGTAATTAAAAATACTAAACCTGCTGTTGCAGAAGGCAAGCCTAACGCGTCGGTATAAAACTTCAGCAAATAAATTTGACCCAAGTCTAACATAAAGTTATTTCCTACATCTCCCAATCCATAAGCAACCTTCTCTTTAAGCCTTAGTTTCTTAGGTGTATTAATTGAATGTTCTACATTTTGAACCAATGGCTGTTCCATAAGTTCTCCCCCTTTGTTTAACACATTTTAAGACTTCACATTAAAGATGCATCACATAGGAGATTACAATTTTGATACACTTCCAAACTTATAATCTCCTCTAGGTTGATACTAAAACCACCCTCCCCCTTTATAACATCACAACGTTTCTAAAAAAGTTACTACCTTTTTACTTATAATATGAAAACGCATACAAATTATCAAGTGTTTTTTTATTTTATTTTTAAAAAAGAGGAAAAATAATTCTAAAAATTCTATAGCTATCTCTTGAGGAGTAAGTCTACCCTATCCTTATAAACTCCTCGTTAACAATTTTGAGCGACAGGTAGAAAGTATATCAACATCTACCTTTGGGCTATTCGAGAAAGAGAATAAACTCGTTATATCGAGGATGGATAAAGATCTGTATATAACGGAAATTATAGCTTCATTGAACCCCTTGCCTACCAAGGGATTTTTTTTTGGTGTGTGCCAGAAAGAATAATTTATGTGTACTAGTTTTTGATATCATATATAGCTTAGAATAGAGAAAAAACCTACATAATTGTGCATAAAATGTCGGATGGCATTGTTTGAATCCTGCTATTCTGACAATAAGGGAGGTCATAAAAATGGATTTGCTTAAAAATATGAACAGAGCTTTGCATTATATTGAAGAGAATCTAACTAACGATATAAATTTTAGAGAAGTAGTAAAGCTAGCTCTTTGCTCGGAGTATCACTTTAAGAGAATGTTTTCTTTTCTTGCAGGTATTACTTTGTCAGAATACATTCGCAGAAGAAGACTTACTCTTGCAGCATTCGAACTTAAAGATAAGAACGTGAAGGTTATTGATATTGCGATTAAATACAGATACAACTCACCGGATTCTTTTACACGAGCTTTTCAAAACTTGCATGGTATAAGCCCTTCAGAAGCCAAAAAGGATGGCCGTTCACTTAAGGCTTATCCACCCATGACCTTCCAGCTATCGATTAAAGGAGGAGATGAAATGAACTATCGAATTGAAGAAAAAGAGGCATTTCGTATAGTCGGCATTAAAGAAAGAGTTCCTATAATTTTTCACGGAGTTAACCCAAAGATTGCTGCTATGTGGGAAAGTTTACAGGATGAAACAATAGATAAACTAAAAAAACTTTCTAATGTTAAACCATTAGGGCTGCTTAGTGCGTCTGTAAATTTTTCTGAAGGACGAATGGAGGAAAAGGGGGAGCTTGATCATTACATCGGGGTAGCAACAACCAAGAATTGCCCCCATAATTTAATAAAGCTTGAAGTACCTGCTTTGACATGGGCTGTATTTGAAGCCGTTGGGCCATTTCCTGATACTTTACAAGATTTATGGGGACGGATTTATTCCGAATGGTTTCCATCCTCAAATTACGAACAAGTAGAGGGACCAGAAATTTTATGGAATGAACATAAGGATGTAACCTCACCGACTTTTAAAAGTGAGATTTGGATACCAGTATCAAAAAAATAATGCTAATTCAATAATAAATATTTTAATATAAGAAAAAGGGAGTCCACAAATGTAATCTCCCTTTTTTTAATTTATAGCTTTCTGTAATGCTGGTTATGACAACTATAAACTTACGAAGTATAAGTCGTACTAAGCAAATTTTTTATTTATTGTTATATTGTTTTATAACTGTAATTATAACTGCCAGTAACAGAACAATTGCGCTATTTATAAGTAAGTAGTATCCAACTTGTAAACCATAAAATATGGCAAAAGCGTCTCTAATGATCAACAGTGCTAATGTACCGCCTATTGCCCCAAATAAAGCCGCCAGTATCAATATTGTAAAAGCAGCAGCGTATAAACTTTTCTTTTTTTTGTAGGATATAAATCCAACGATATTTGAAATGATAATAAAGAATCCGATAAGTATTAAGAAAAAGTTAGCCATTTTCTTTAATTCTCCTCTACGGACTATTAATTGGTTAAAATTATCAATATCTAATATAACTTTAACATAACATTCTATGTGAAAGTTTTGCTTCTTATAACATGTTTTATATTCATCAAAAGAAGCTGACTTACAATTTAAGATCTTTCTTTATATTTTTCTTTATAACTAAACTGGCTAAGCGTTTGCGCGCTGATTCCATAGGACCCATTTTAAAATAATGAAGCCACAAAGTAGCAAATAACATTTGAAACAAACAGATTAGTATCCAAACAAAAATGACGAAGAATGAACGAGGGTGTCCACCCCACCCAAGGCTCCATCCATAAAATAAAATTGAGCTTAAAACATTCTGTAACACATAGCAACTTAAAGACATCTTACCTACTTTTTCTAAAACGCTCCATAATGAAAAGTCCTGAAATTTTTCAATTAGTAAACTAATGGCTCCCATGTATCCAAGCGATAAAATAGGGGCAAATACATACCTCACTGGAAAATCAAAGTATCCTCCAGGAACAAATAATAATAGGTTTAGAGGTAGCCCAACTAAAAGTCCCGCCTTCATCATCCTCTTTCTGATATTAATACCATTGGAATTATGGTCAAAAGCTCCTATTCTCACTAGTAAAGCACCAATTAAAAACATGCATATATTAAATGGAATGACGAAAATTGCTTCTGTGCGCAGCTCCCAAAAATGAAAAAGTCGATACTGCATTTGATTCATCCATGATCCATGTTGATAAAGGTTCACCACTTCTTTTGGGACAGCAACTAGCTCATCTCCTATTGAGTTAGTTAGCACACCTAAGAACACAAGTACTATAAAGAAAAGATGAATCGCTGCTGCACTAATCATTGTTATTCGTATCAGCGTCTTCCGCATTTTTACGATAAACGATACGACAATGGCAGTTACTGCATAAGACATTAAAATGTCGTACTCTAAGACAAAAATAAAGTACAAAAGCCCTTCCGTTAATAAGATTAAAGACAGCCATATGTACCTTCCCGGCCAAGTCTGATTTAATCGTTTTGATTGCTGATATTTCAGTTCTAAACCAACACCAAACATAATAGCTAAGAGCCCAAGTAATTTCCCGTTAATTAAGGATAGAAAAAGGATTCTTAAAAAATCATCTCCTGATAGCCACCATTTGTTATGGGTAAAAGTAAATATATAATTTATATCTCCCAGATAGGCAAACAGCCAAATGTTCGTTCCTAGTGTTCCCAGAATCGCTAATCCTCTTAATATATCTAAAGAGCGAATTCGTTCTTTATTCTTCACTTCTCATCTCTCCATCCGTTACATTTACTCTAATAACGTTCCTAAAAAGGATTGTTCATTTTTGTTACTCTCCTTCTTGGTATGTCATAGTTCAACTATATTAGATTACGTTGCGTCACCTTCAACCCTTATTTTTAAATATTTTAAATAAATGAATGAATTATTTTTAGTGAGATAAAGAAAGCGTGGATACGTTTTGAGAAGTGCAAAGACTGCCCGCTTTGGAAACAAGTTTAGCCAAAAGGTATACTCGCGTCTGCAGAGTACTAATTACAAAAAAAGAAACGCTCGTATTTTCAAGGTTTCTTTTTTTAAAATATTCCACTCTAAGCGACAATTGAAGATGAATTAAAATGCTGTTACTGTGATATAGCGTTTTCCGACGTTTTGTAATTCATAAGGTAAATAACGTCGTTGAATACATACTTTCTGAAAGCTAGCATCTAGCTTTTAGAAAGTTCGTTTATCTCCCTTTCAATAAGAGCCACTGAAATTTCGAATGCTTGTATCCGTCTTTTAGCTAAGGTGATTTGAGATTTATATCTATCAGCGTTTTCTTTACCTTCAAACGTTTTTACTGTCTGTCTGAGTTTATGTAAAGTTGAATCAATTTGACGTTTTGCTTCAACTAATTCAGCTACATCAAATTTCATTTACGTCCCTCCTTTTATAATTGTTATTGGCAGCCTTCTCATATAAAAAAGCTGATGCCTCATCTCTGTATAAAGC